>JBDSGA010000078.1:0-4681 GCA_039919235.1 Thermomonas sp.
CCGGAGAATCCTCATGCAACGACAAAGCTACATTCGTTATTCCGTCATTTCCCTCGCACTCACAGTTGCGTTGCCCACGCTGGCACACGCGCAGTCCAGTGATTCCAGATCCACTCAGGCCACCGACCTCGACAACGTCGTGGTCACCGCCACCCGCACCGCCATCACCGCGGATGCCGCCTTGGCCGCCGTGGAAGTGATCGACCGCAAGCAAATCGAATACAGCGGCGCGCACTCCTTGCAGGAATTGCTGCGCGGCCGTGCGGGCATCACCATCGTCAACCAGGGTGGGCTGGGCAAGCTCAGCACGTTGTTCATGCGTGGCACCGAATCCGACCACACGTTGTTCCTGATCGACGGCATCCGCATCGGATCGCCGACCTCGGGCCTGGCTTCGCTGCAAGATCTGCCACTGGAACAAATCGAACGCATCGAGATCGTGCGCGGACCGCGCTCGTCGCTTTACGGTGCGGATGCAATCGGCGGTGTGATCCAGATCTTCACCCGGCGTGGCACTGCCACCGCAGGCGTGCACGCACGCGCGCGTCTTGGCGCCGGCAGCCATGGGCTGCGCGAAGCATCAGCCGGAGTTGATGTGCGTGGCGCGCGCGGCGGCATTGGCGTCGATGTGGCCCATCAATCCACGGAAGGCATCAATGCCTGCACCGGCAGCTCGGTGGTGTTCGCGGGTTGTTTCATCGCGCCCGGTACGCAGCTGGACCGCGACGGCTACCGCAACAACAGCGCCACGGTCCGTGCCGATTTCGCGGCAAGCGAGGCCTGGCAGTTTGATGCGCGTGCGTTCCGCGCCACCGGCCACAACGACTATGACGGCGACTACGTCGACAACTCCGACATCGTGCAGCAAGTGGTCGGCGGCACCGCGCGCTGGACGCCATCGGCGACCACCCAGCTCAAGCTGACCCTGGGTCGCAATACCGATGATTCCAACAACTACCTCGGCGGCACCTTCGCCAATCGTTACGACACCAGCCGCGACAGCGCCACCCTGCAAGGCGATTTCACTTTGGCCCAAGGTCATGTGCTGACGGCGGGATTCGACTGGCTGCGCGACCGCGCCAATGTCATCGACCCGTGGGCACCCTTCAATAAAGCACGTGGCAACCGTGCCGTGTTCGCGCAATATCAAGCCGGCTTTAAAACAGGTACGTCCGCTGCGCAGGACCTGCAGCTGAGCGTGCGTCGCGATGACAACGAGCAGTTCGGTGGCCACACCACCGGCGGCATCGCCTGGGGCATGGGCTTTGGTGATGGTTGGCGGCTGACCGCGAGCCATGCAACCGCGTTCAAGGCACCCAGCTTCAACGAGCTGTATTACCCGGGTTACAGCAATCCGCTGCTGCGCCCGGAATCGTCGCGCAGTACCGAATTGGGACTGGGCCAGCGCCTGGCTGGCTGGCATTGGCAAGTCAATGCGTACCAGACCAAGGTCGACGACCTGATCGCGTACGACGCCACGCTGTTCATGCCCAACAACGTCGAACAGGCGCGCATCCGCGGCGTCGAATTGACGGCGGGCACGCGCATCGGCGAATGGAACGTACAGGGCCAAATCAGCACGCTGGATGCGCGCAACCTGAGCAGCGGCTTCAACCAGGGCAAGCGGCTTGCACGCCGGCCATCCAGCAGCGCCCGGATCGACCTGGATCGAGATCTAGGCAACTTCGGCTTTGGCATTAGCGGCATCGCCGAAGCCGCACGTTGGGACGACGTCGGCAACAGCCGGCGCGTGGGCGGCTACGGCACGATGGATGCCCGCGTGTCATGGCGCGTCGCGAATGACTGGACGCTGCAGGCCAATCTGACCAATGCGTTTGGCCGGATTTACGAAACAAGTGCGTATTACAGGCAACCAGGTCGCGAATTAGCGCTGAGGGTGCGCTGGCAGCCGAAGTAAGGCGACGTTTTACGGAGTTTTGCCGCAAGGAAGCGAAAGCCCAGCATGGACGCTGGGCTTTTTTGTGTTGGCGCGTGTTGTGCAAGCCTGAAACGAAGCCTCACCCGAGCTTGCGTACCAACCCCAGCGGCAGCCATTTCATCAGCAGGCCCATCGGTGCCCACGGCCACCAGGGCACATACGCCTTGACCGGTTCGCGCTCGATCGCTTCTGCGAGCAACCGGCAACCCACGTCGTTGTCGATCATGAAGGGTGTGTGCTTCACCTTCTCGTTGATTTCCGAGCGGATGTAGCCGGGGAAGATCGTGCTGACCTTGATCGGCGAGCCCCACAGGTCGGATCGAATACCTTCGCTGAGCGCCGCCAAGCCGGCTTTGGTCGCGGCGTACACGGTGATCGCACGCGGCATGCCGCGCATCGCGCTCATCGAGGAAATCGTCACGAGATGGCCATCGTTTTGCTTGCGGAAAATCTCCAGTGCCGCTTCGCATTGCGCAATCGCGGCGACGAAATTGGTCTCCGCGGTCGCGACATTGGCGTGGAAATAGCCAGTGCCCAGCGATGCGCCCTTGCCCATCCCGGCATTGACGATGACCCGGTCCAGCGTGCCGAATTCGGCGGCGAATTCGCGGAATACTTCGAACACCTGCGCGTGGTTGTTCACGTCGAGTGCGCGCAGCGACACGGCGATGCCGGGATGCGCCGCCAGCAGTTCGGCCTTGAGCTCCTCCAGCCGGTCGGTGCGGCGGGCGCACAGCGCGAGGTTGCGTCCGCGCGCGGCGAACTCGCGCGCCATGCCGGCGCCGAGGCCGGAGCTGGCGCCGGTGATCAGGATGTTTTGACGCGTCATCGGGATGCTGCCTCGTGTTGGCGACCGTGTTGGCGACCGTGTTGCCGGTCGTGTTGACGCATCAAGCGCCGGCAGCGCCAGTGCAAATAGTGAACGAATAACCAGAACTGGCGGAAGGCGGGGTTGCGGGTCTGGCGATGGTGATAGCGGTAGTAGATCTGTTGCGCGATGGCCGACACCCGGAACAAACCTTGCACTTCGTAGAACGTCCAGTGCGCTGCGTCCAACCCTGTCTTGGCGCAGTAATACTCGACGACCTCGCGCCGACTCAGCATGCCCGGCAGGTGCGTCGGCTGGCGACGCAGCCGGCGCATGATCGGATCGTCATCGGCCTGCACCCAATACGCGATCGTGTTGCCCAGGTCCATCAACGGATCGCCGATGGTCGCCAGCTCCCAGTCCAGCACGCCGATCACGCGGGTCGGATCATCCGCATAGAGGACGAGGTTGTCGAAACGGAAATCGTTGTGGACGACGCAAGTGCGTGACTCCACGGGCACGTGGGCACGCAACCATTCAACGATGCGGGTGCCGCGCGGGACATTCCAGGTGCGCGCCTTGGCGTAGCGGCCGGCCCAGCCCTCGACCTGCCGTTGCGCGTAGTCACCACCTTTGCCGAATTGGGCCAAACCGGCGGCATCAGGATCGATCTGATGCAGGGCGATCAGCGTGTCGAGCATGTGGGTGCACAACAGTCGCACCTGCGCAGGCGCCATCTCCAGCCCCCGCGGCAGGTTCCTGCGCGGGATGATGCCGTCCAGCCGCTGCATCACGTAGAACTCGGCGCCGATCACGCTGGCATCGTCGCAATGCACCAGCATGTCCGGCACGAACGGATACACGGGTTTCAGCGCCTGTTGGATGCGGAACTCGCGGCCCATGTCATGCGCCGACTTCGCCTTGGTACCCGCGGGTGGGCGCCGCAGGATCAAGTCATGCGTTTCGTATTGCAGCCGGTACGTCCAGTTGGATGCACCGCCCGCGTATTGGGTGACCTCCGGCGTGCCGCCAAGCCCCGGCACGTGTTGCTTGAGCCATGGATCCAGCCGGTCAAGATCCAGCGCTTCTCCCTCGCGGACGCTACCGGCTTGATCGCTCAACGATGCCATCAGGACGCGGCCTTGCGCTGCATGCGCGCTTGTACCCGCGCGAGTTGCCGACGCATCAACTTCATGTAAAGCGCATACGGCAACACGCGCTTCCACAGCCACGCGCGACGCGCCTCGGGATGGGTGAGGATGTGGGTGTCGCCACGTTGTACGCCTTCGAACACCTGTCGTGCAATTTCTTCCGGGCCGATACGTGCGCGTTCTACCAAGCGCTTGGTCATGGCTTCAAGTTGTGGATCGCTGGCACGCATGTTCTGCGCGAGCGCAGTGCGGAAGAACGCGGGACACACGACGGTGACCCTGATCTTGTCGGCTTGTAGTTCGAGCTGCAGGGTTTCCGATAACGCCACCACCGCGGCTTTGGTTGCGTTGTACGCGGCAGCTTGCGGCATATGCACCAGCCCCGCCATCGAGGCGATATTGACAAGCTGCCCGCCACCTTGCGTGCGTAGCATCCGGGTGAACACCCTGCAGCCACGCGCCACCCCAAGCAAGTTGATGTCAACGATCCATTGCCAGTCCGCTTCGGATGCATCAGCGATTCCGCCCATCTGCGCCACGCCGGCATTGTTGATGACGACATCCACGCCACCCCAATGCTGCTGCAACCACTTGGCCGCGGCATGCATGTCAGCCTCGAGAGTGACATCGCAAGCGACGGCCTCACTGGCCGGCGACACCGCGCGCAGTTGCCGCAGGGTGTCGGCACAACGTCCCAGGTCCAAATCACCAATCAGTACGCGCCAACCTTGCGTGGCGTACTGCAGCGCCAATGCTTGGCCTAGTCCCGATGCCCCACCAGTG
>JBDSGA010000079.1:0-4415 GCA_039919235.1 Thermomonas sp.
CATGTTCCTCGGTCAGCCAGCGCTCGTGTTCGGTCTGCAGGTCCAGGCCCCATTCGACCGGGTAATCGAAGGTCTTGCCGCTGGCTTGCAAAAGCTTGATCGCTTCGCCGTATTCAATTCGCTCGAATGGTGCGTTGATGAAACCATCCAGTTTGCTGATCGCGTTCTTCTGCACGCGTTGGGCGATGAACGCCATGTCATCGCCGCGCTCTTCGAGCACGGCGCGGAACAAATACTTGAGGAATTCTTCGGCAAGATCGGCATCGTCGTTGAGATCGGCGAACGCGATCTCCGGTTCGATCATCCAGAACTCGGCCAAGTGACGCGTGGTGTTGCTGTTCTCGGCGCGGAACGTCGGACCGAAGGTGTAGACCTTGCTGAGCGCGAGACAATAAGCTTCGACGTTGAGCTGGCCGGACACGGTCAGGAAGGTTTCCTTACCGAAGAAGTCACGGCTGAAATCGACCGCGCCGGCCTTGTCGCGCGGTAGGTTTTGCATGTCGAGCGTGGACACCCGAAACATCTGGCCTGCGCCTTCGGCATCCGAGGTCGTCACGATCGGCGTGCTGATCCAGTAAAAGCCGCGCTCGTGGAAGAAGCGGTGCACGGCCATCGACAGGCAATGACGGATCCGGGTCACCGCGCCGAAGAGGTTGGTGCGCGGGCGCAGGTGGGCGAATTCGCGCAGGTATTCCAGCGAATGCGCCTTGGGCTGCATCGGATAGGTCAAGGGATCCTCGACCCAGCCACTGACCTCGATCTGCGACACCTGGATTTCAAAACCCTGGCCCTGGCCTTGTGATTTCACCAGCGTCCCGGTGGCAATGACCGCGCAGCCCGTGGTCAGGTGCTTCACCTCGGACTCGTAATTCGCCAGCGTGTCAGGCACCACCAGCTGGATCGGTGCGAAGCACGAGCCATCGCTCAGGTGGACAAAGCTCAGCCCCGCCTTCGAATCGCGGCGCGTTCGCACCCAACCACGCACGGTGACGTGGCCACCCTCGGGCACATGCCCGGCCAGCGCCTGGGCCACACTTATGGTCGTCATCTTGAAATCCTGCAGGGGAGACGCATCTAAGTGGTGCAGTTTACCGGAGCTACATCGTTTCCTCTTAGAATCGCTGCATGGCTATCTCCCTGACCCCTTCCGCGCACGACCGCATCCGCGGCTATCTCGATGCAGATCCCGCCGCGCTTGGCTTGCGCTTCGGCGTGTCGCGCACTGGCTGCTCCGGCTGGGGCTACAAGGCCGACATGGCCCGGGAACAGCGTGGCGACGACCGGGTCTTCGAAGCCGACGGCATCCGCATCTATGTCGATGCCGACAGCCTGACCCAGGTGGACGGCACCGAGATCGACTTCGTGAAGCAGGGGCTGAACGAGCAATTCGTGTTCCGCAACCCGAATGTGGCTGGCGAATGCGGCTGCGGATCCAGCTTCACCACGGACGCCGACAAAGCCGCCTGATCGACGCGCGGTGACGCGCAGATTGCGCGCAAGTCATTGATTCGCCATAATGGCCGGCTCCTGCTCGCGTCCAGTACGCTGCAGGAGACCTTGCCCGAACGCGCCTGCCATCCAACATGCAGGTGGCCGAGGGCTTATCCGTCCGGCCACGCGCCAGCGACATCCACAAGGAACGACAATGCGTCATTACGAAATCGTGTTCCTGGTCCATCCGGACCAGAGCGAGCAAGTCCCGGCCATGATCGAGCGCTACAAGACCGCGATCGAAGCAGGTAGTGGCAAGATCCACCGTTTGGAAGACTGGGGCCGTCGCCAACTGGCGTACCCGATCCAGAACCTGGTCAAGGCCCATTACGTGTTGATGAACGTCGAATGTGAGCAGGCTGTCCTCGACGAAATGGTCGACGGCTTCCGCTTCAATGACGCCGTGCTGCGCCACCTGGTCATGCGCCGCGACGATGCGGTGACCGAGCAGTCCCTGATCATGAAGAACAAGGACGAGAAGGGGGACAAGCCCGAGCGTGGCGAGCGCCGCCGCCGTGACGAAGACGAAAGCGCTGTCGGCACTGCCGGAGCCGCTGACGACACCGCCGAAGCCGCCTGAGCCCCTCGTCTTTTAGGAAAATTCCCATGTCCAAGTTCTTCCGCCGCCGCAAGTTCTGCAAATTCACCGCCGAAGGCGTGATCGAGATCGATTACAAGGATCTCAATACCCTTCGCCAGTACCTGACCGAGAACGGCAAGATCGTCCCCAGCCGCATCACCGGCACCAAGTCGAAGTATCAGCGCCAGTTGCAGGCTGCCGTGAAGCATTCGCGTTTCCTGGCACTGATTCCGTACACCGATAACCACAACATCTAATTGCGCTTCGCCTGCTCGGCGTGGCGGTGTCGCAGGTCGGCCGCACGAATCCTCATTGACTGAAGTCACCTGCGGTTCGTGCGTCCTCCCGCTCCTTGCCACGCCTTCGCATGCTTTGCGCATTCGCTTGTTGTGCCAAAAGCAAATTAGATCCCGTCCATTCGGACAGCAAGCGTTGCAGGCTCAGGCCTGCTAACGAATACGGAGCAACACCATGCAACTCATTCTTTTGCAGAAAGTCGTGAACCTCGGCAACCTCGGTGACAAGGTCGACGTGAAGCCGGGCTACGGCCGCAACTTCCTGGTTCCGCAGGGCAAGGCCGTGCCGGCCACCGCCGCTAACCTGGCTGACTTCGAGGCGCGTCGCGCCGATTACGAAGCCAAGGCACAGGCCTCGATGGATGCTGCCACTGCCCGTCAGGGCAAGCTGGAAGGCGTCAGCGTCACGATCGCCGCGAATTCTTCGACCGAAGGCAAGCTCTACGGGTCGGTTGGTCCGCGTGACATTGCAGAAGCCATCACCAAGCAGCTTGGCGTGCAGGTCGGCAAATCGGAAGTGGTGATGGGCGAAGGCCCACTGCGCCATACCGGCGAGCACGAAGTCCTCGTGCACATGCATGCTGACGTCGAATCCAAGATCAAGGTCATCGTGGTGCCGGAAGCAGCGTAAGTCGCGTCTGTCATTGCATAATCCCGGAACGGGCGCCGCAAGGCGCCCGTTTTCGTTGGGGTATCGGGCAACGCCAATCTCGGGATTTGCGATGCGTCTGTGCAATTGTCTGACTTATCCACAGCTTGTTGCATCGCCAGTCCACAGGGCTTGCACCTACGATGATTCCCGTCGAACAACAACAAGCGGCTCGCGTTGACGGGCCTTGCAGGGGAGTCGGGTTTTTGATGAATGCACGCACGGGGCTGCGATCGGACGGGTTCAATCCACGCAGCGACAGCCGGATCGAGGCCTTGCGCGTTCCACCGCAATCGGTCGAGGCCGAGCAGGCGGTGCTGGGTGGGTTGATGCTGGATCCGAACGCCTTCGACCGCATCGCCGACATGGTGGTCGACACCGATTTCTATCGCCGCGACCATCAGCTCATTTACCGCGCGATCCGTGAACTCGGGGAAAAGAGCAAGCCGTTCGATGCCGTCACCCTGGGTGAGTGGTTCGAGTCTCAGGGCCTCGCCGAGCAGATCGCCGGCGGCGCGTACCTGATCGAACTGGCCAGCACCACGCCAAGTGCCGCGAACATCAAGGCGTATGCCGAGATCGTGCGCGACAAGGCCGTGCTGCGCCAACTGATCGACGTCGGCACCGGCATCGTCAACGACGGCTTCCAGCCCGAGGGCCGCGAGAGCGCGGAGTTGCTGGCCAAGGCCGAGCAGCAGGTGTTCGCGATCGCCGAAGCGGGCGCGCGTGGGCGCCAGGATTTCACCCCGGTGCGCAAGGCGCTGATCGAAGCGTTCGATGTGCTGCAGACCCGCAACGCCAACGGCGGCGGCATCTCCGGCCTGTCTACCGGCTACACCGAATTCGACGAAATGACCGCCGGCCTGCAGCCGACCGACCTGATCATCCTGGCGGCGCGTCCGGCGATGGGCAAGACCGCGTTCGCGTTGAACATCGCCGAAGCCGCCGCGCTCAAATCGAAGAAGGCGGTGGCGGTGTTCTCGATGGAAATGTCGGCCAGCCAGCTGGCGCTGCGCCTGATTTCCTCGGTTGGCCGGGTCAATGCGACCCGCCTGCGCACCGGCCAGCTGGAGGACGAAGACTGGAGTCGCGTCTCCAGCGCGATCCAGATCATGAAGGACGTCAAGGTCTTCATCGACGACACACCGGCACTGTCGCCGGACGTGTTGCGGGCCAAGGCGCGGCGGCTCAAGCGCGAGCACGACTTGGGGCTGATCGTGATCGATTACCTGCAGCTGATGGCGGTGCCGGGCAACAGCGAAAACCGTGCCACCGAGATCTCCGAGATCAGCCGTTCGCTCAAGGGGTTGGCCAAGGAACTCAACGTGCCGGTGATCGCGTTGTCGCAGCTCAACCGTTCGCTGGAAACACGGACCGACAAACGCCCGGTGATGGCCGA
>JBDSGA010000080.1:0-3586 GCA_039919235.1 Thermomonas sp.
CATCGGGTATTTGCCGCAGTCGCTGTATCGCTATCGCATGCGCCACGACTCGATCTCGCGCGGTAGTCGCCTGCGCCAGGTACGAACCACGTTCGATGCCGCAAAGCGTGCCTTGCAGCGGCGCGGACTCACTGACCAATTTGGTTTGTCACTTGGCGTGCGCGCGCGCCATGCGTTGAAACCCAAGCAACAGGACACGGACGCATGAGTGAGACGCTAGATATCACGGTGTTGGTGCCGATACGCGGCGATGCCAGTTTCCTGCCGGCTGCGCTGGACAGCTTGCGCGCTCAAACAACGCATGCGTGGACTGCATTACTGTGCCCGCTGGGTGATGCCGCCCATGCGGCCGCCAAACTCCAGGCCAGTGCCGATCCACGCATGCGCATCGCAGGTACGCAAGCCGTGGACGAAGCCGATGTGTTGGCAGACGCTGCGGCCGCGGTTGAGACCGAATTCCTGTGCGTGCTGGACGGCGACGACCTGCTGGAACCGACGTCGTTGGCTGCGCTGTTGGAACTCCTGCGAGCCAATCCCGACGCCGGCATGGCGTACAGCCTGCACGTACTGGTCGATGCAAACGGTCGCGCGCTAGGTGCGGGCCCGCTGTGCGAGCTTCCGTATTCGGCCGAGGCACTCCTGCTGGATTTCATGACCGGCCCGTTGCGTCTGATGCGCACTGCAGCCTATCGCGAAGCCGGCGGACACCTTCCCACCCACGCGGATGCGAGTGAGTACGATCTGTGCCTGCGGTTGTCGGAAACTGCCGCGATCATGCATGCGCCACAGGTGTTGTATCACCGGCGAATCCATCCGCAAGCACCGGAAGTTGCACGTTGGGCTGAGAGCATCGAAGCGCGTTACGCCGCGTTCGTGGATGCGGTGAAGCGGCGCGGACTGGATGTCACCCACGACTACGCCCTGCACATCGACAGCTGGCACATCCTGCAACCGCTACGGCCGTTCGGTGGTGCCGGCAACTGGCGTTAGTTAGCCCACGGAATTAACTCTCGCTGTGCAGATCACGACTTGCGCTTTGCGCGAGGATGCGCGGCGTCGTACACCTTGGCGAGATATTGGAAATCCAGATGCGTATAGATCTGGGTGGTGGCGATATCGGCGTGGCCCAGCAACTCCTGCACCGCGCGCAGGTCACCCGATGATTCCAGCATGTGGCTGGCGAAACTATGCCGCAGCAAATGTGGATGCACGCGCTTGAACACGCCCTGGCGCTGCGCCAATTGACGCAAGCGCAACTGGATCGCGCGGGAGGTGATCGGCTTGTCATGGCGGCCAGGGAACACGAACAGCGTGAGCCATTCGTGGCGGCTTTCGCGCCAGGCCTTCAACGCCTTCAAGGCGTGCGAGCCAACTGGCACCACGCGTTGCTTGTTGCCTTTGCCCAGCACGGTGACGAGACCCTGCTCGAAATCCAGATCCACCCAACGCAACGCGCAGACCTCTGCCAAGCGCAGGCCAGAGGAATAGAACAGTTCGAGCAGCGCGCGATCGCGTAGGCCAAGCGGCGCATCCGTCGGCAATTCGACCAATTGCACCGCTTCGTCCACGTCGAGCACCTGCGGCAGCTTGCGCACTGCTTTCGGCGCACGCACAGCGGCGGCGGGATTGGCTGCAATTCGACCCTGTTTGAGCAGCCAGCCGTAGAAGCTGCGGCAGGCCGACAGCCGCCGCTGCAGGCTCTTGGCCGACAGTCCTCGGCGATGCTCACTGGCCACGAACAAGCGCAGCTCATCCGCGCTCAACTGCAGCAGGTCGCGCGACTGCCCATCGCTCCAGTGCACAAGCACGAGCAAGTCGCGGCGATAAGCATCCAGCGTGTGCACCGAGCTGCGACGCTCGACCGCCAGGTGCGAGAGATAGTCCTCGACCGGGCTGGCCGCGGCGTTCATGTCACTCGCGTGGGAACCGCTGCATCGCGGTCGCCAGCGACTCGCCCATCATGCGCAGGAACAAGGTGCCCATGCCGGGGAAGAAACGATTGCCATCGTGACTGCCGACGGCCACCAGGCCAATGCCGGGCAACACCAGCAACGCGGAACTCTGGACTTCGTCAAGGCGCGCGCCATACAGGAGCGCATTCTTGTCCGGATGCAGGCGGCCGCACAGGGGCTCGCCGTTATCGAGCAGATCGCGGAAACCGTCCAGCCGGGTGTCGCCGTCGGCGATGACCTGCAGCCAGTCGTTGTCTTCCAGATCTTCGACCGGATGAAACAGCACCATCCGCACCAGGTCGCCATGGAAATCCTCGGCCAGCGACGCCACCAGCGCACGCACGGTGTCGGCGGCAGTCGCCTGCTTCATCAAGGCCAAGGTCAACTGGTGCGTACGCACCGCTAGCCGCTCGTTTTCCTGCGCATTACCGGACAACTCTTGCAGGCGCTTGGCGAGCTCGCGGTTCTTGTCGCGCAGGACTTCCAGCTGATAACTGGCCAGTGAAGCCGCTGGTCCATCTTCGCGCGGCACCACCAGGGTCAGGGCGAGATCGGGGAATTGCTTGAGGAAGGCAGGGTGCCGCCGTAACCACGCCGCCACTTCATGCGCGCCGAGTTTTTCCTGCATGCCCGGGTTGAATGCGTCCATCGTCACTGCCAATCCCCTTCGAATACGAATGCCGTCGGCCCGCCCATCGCGATGCGGCCGCTGTCCTGATCGTAACGGATACGCAGGGTGCCGCCCGGTAGATCGACCGCGATTTCGCGATCGGGATCAAGCTGGCCGCGCTTGGTGAGTACTGCGACCGCGGCGCAGGCACCGCTACCGCAGGCCAATGTCTCACCAACGCCACGTTCGAACACGCGCAGGCGGATGTGGTCGCGGCTGACGACTTCGGCGAATCCCACGTTCACCGACTCCGGGAACGCCGGATTGCGCTGCAATGCGTTCCCAGTCGCCTCGACCGCGGCGCGTTCCAGCGCAGCGACCTCGATCACCGCATGCGGATTCCCCATCGATACCGCGCCGAAATGCACCGCCGTGCTGCCGAGATACAGCGTGTAACTCTCACGCGCCTCATGCCACCCAACCAACGGCACGTCCTGCGGTGCAAGACGCGGCGTGCCCATGTCAATCACGATCCCGCCCCGTCCATCACGGCCGACGTCGTGTGTCCCGGCCGGACTGTCGATACTGAACTCGCCCAACATCGGCGCCGCGCCCTCGCGGACCAGCCATGCGGCGATGCAACGCGCGCCATTGCCGCACTGCTGCGCCGGCGAGCCATCTGCATTCCAGATTCGGTACGACGCGACTGAGCCAGGGCTGCGCGGCGGCTCGACTGTCAGCAGCTGGTCGCAGCCGATACCGCGATGGCGGTCGGCAATGCGTGCACATGCGGCCTTGTCAGGTGGTGGCGCGCCCTTGCGCAGGTCGAGCACGACGAAGTCGTTGCCCGCGCCATGCATCTTGCTGAAACGCATCACAGCGCCTCAGCGGCGCGCGGCGGGCGTGTCGGCAGCGGGTTCCGAGGCAGGCGCGGTGGCAGGCGCGGTGTTCGGTGTGACCGCTGGCGTCGCGGCGGGTTCTGCACCCTCAGGCGTCGTCGCCGGAATGTCTGAAGGCTTCACCA
>JBDSGA010000081.1:0-3288 GCA_039919235.1 Thermomonas sp.
AACGGCACCTGCGCCGACTTGCCCATCGCACCGATGAACAGGCAGATGCAAATGATCGTCGGCACGGACCATTCATGGCCGGCGAAGATCGTGAAGGTGGTGTCGCGGATGGTCGGCGCATTCGCGAACGCAGTCGCGTAATCCAAGGTGCCGATCCAGTAAAGCACGCCGGCGATCCCCAGCAAGAAGCCGAAGTCACCCACGCGATTGACCAGGAAGGCTTTCAGGTTGGCAACGATCGCCGTTGGCTTCTTGAACCAGAATCCGATCAACAGGTACGACACCAGGCCCACTGCTTCCCAGCCGAAGAACAGTTGCAGGAAGTTGTTGCTCATCACCAGCGTCAGCATGCTGAAGGTGAACAGCGAGATATAGCTGAAGAAGCGCTGATAGCCGTCGTCGTCGGCCATGTAACCCACCGAGTAAATGTGCACCAGCAGCGACACGAACGTCACCACCACCATCATCATCGCGGTCAGCTTGTCGACCATGAAACCAACATGCGCGGACACATCGCCGACCTGGAACCAAGTGTACAGGTTCTGGTTGAACGGCGATGCGCCGTGCAACAGCTGCCACAGCACCCAGCACGACAGCGCGCAGCTGGCAGCAACGCCAAGGATAGTGAAGCTGTGTGCACCGATACGACCGATGCGGCGGCCGAACAAACCTGCAAGCACCGCGCCAAGCAACGGCAGCAGCACGACCAGCAGCAGGTGGGATTTCGAAATGAGGAGTGCCGTGGACATCAAGTCAGCCCTTCAACGTATCGATGTCGGCCACGTCAATCGTGCCGCGGTTTCGGAACAGGGTGACCAGGATCGCGAGGCCAATCGCGGCCTCGGCTGCCGCCACCGTCAGGATGAAGAAAACGAACACCTGGCCGGCCGCATCGCCCAGCGAGCGTGAGAACCCGACGAAATTGATGTTGACCGAGAGCAGCATCAGCTCGATCGACATCAGCAACATGATCACGTTCTTGCGGTTGAGGAAGATGCCCGCGACGCTGATGCTGAACAGCACCGCGCCCAAGGTCAGGAAATGGCCGAGGCTCAGGCCCGACAGCAAGGTACTCATGGCGTAGTTCCTGTTGTCGGATCAACTGCGCCCGGCAAAACCGGCTTTTCGGCGTCCATCTTGATCATGCGCAAGCGATCAGAGGCCTTCACCCGTGCTTGCTCACTCGGCTTCTGGTGACGCGCACCCGGCCGGCGACGCAAGGTCAGCATCACGGCGGCAACGACAGCCACGGTCAGGATCACCGCAGCCACTTCGAACGGCAGCATGAATTCGGTGAACAGCGCCCGCGCCAGCCACGTCGTGTTGGGCACGTCAGTGGCAACTGCGGCGTTGTCGGGTAGCGGTGTCTGGCTGAGGGCGCGCACGCCGATCAGCCCGAGCATCTGCACCAGCATCACCACCGCTACGATCAACCCGACCGGCAAGTAGCGCACATAGCCTTCGCGCAGCGCCGCCAGGTCGACGTCCAGCATCATCACCACGAACAGGAACAGCACCATCACCGCGCCAACGTAAACGAGCACCAGCGCGACGCCCAGGAACTCAGCGCCACCGACGATCCAGGTGCAGGCCACCGAAAAGAACGTCAGCACCAGCCACAGCGCGGCATGCACCGGGTTGCGTGCCGTGATCGTGGCCAGCGCAGCGCCGGTCGCGGTGAGGGCGAATGCGAGGAACGCGAGCGTGGGGAAGTCAAAATCCATGTACGTCTCTCAGTGGCACGTCGTCATTGATGCAGGCTCAACGGAACGGGGCGTCAGCGGCGCGGCGCTCGGCGATTTCCGCCTCAAGGCGATCGCCGATAGCCAGCAGCTGCGGCTTGGTCACGATGTTCTGGCCGCGCCGGTCGAAGTGGTATTCGTGGATATGCGTTTCGACGATCGAGTCCACCGGGCAGGATTCCTCGCAGAACCCGCAGAAAATGCACTTGAACAGGTCGATGTCATAACGCGTGGTGCGGCGTGTGCCGTCCGCCCGCTGTTCGGAATCGATGGTGATGGCCAGCGCCGGGCATACCGCTTCGCACAGTTTGCAGGCGATGCACCGCTCTTCGCCGTTCGGGTAGCGGCGCAGGGCATGCACGCCACGGAAACGCGGCGACTGCGGGATCTTCTCCATCGGGTACATCAATGTGTATTTGGGCTTGAACAGGTATTTCAGGGTCAAGCCCAATCCTTGGAACAATTCCACCAGCAGCAGGCTTTTGAAGTAATTGACGATCTTGTTCATGCCGGCCTCACTGCCCCGCCTGGATGACGCCGAAATACACCATCAGCGCGGTCACGAAGATCCAGGTGATCGTTATCGGAATGAAAACCTTCCAGCCCAACCGCATGATCTGGTCATAGCGGTAGCGGGGGAACGTGGCGCGGAACCAGATGAAGCAGCTGGCGAAGAAAAATGCCTTGAGCAACAACCACCACCAGCCACTGCCTAGTATTGTCGACAGCACAGGCACATCGGGAATCCACGCGGCCGGGATCGGCGAAAGCCAACCACCGAGGAAAAAGAGCGAGGTCAGGAAGCTGACCAGGATCATGTTCGCGTATTCGGCCAGGAAGAACAGCGCGAACTGCGACCCGGAATATTCAACCATGTGCCCGGCGACGATTTCCGATTCGCCTTCGACCACGTCGAACGGCGCACGGTTGGTCTCGGCCACGCCGGAAATGAAGTACACCACGAACAGCGGCGCCAACGGCACCCAGAACCATTCCAGGAAACCGGCATCACCCGACTGCGCCATCACGATGTCGGTCAGGTTCAGGCTGCCTGCGGCGATCAGCACGCCGACCAAGGCGAAGCCCATTGCGATCTCGTAGCTGACCACCTGCGCGGCGGCCCGCATCGCGCCGAGGAACGCATACTTCGAGTTCGACGCCCAACCCGCCAGGATGATGCCGTACACGCCGAGCGAGGTCATCGCCAGCAGGTACAGCAAACCGGCATTGGCATTCGAAAGCACCACCTTCGCGTCGAACGGAACGACTGCCCACGCGGCAAACGCCGGCACCAGCGCGATCAACGGTGCCAATCGATACAACACCGGATGCGCGACGGTGGGTTGCAACACTTCCTTGAACAGCAATTTGAAAACGTCGGCGAATGTCTGCAGGACGCCCATGCCGATATACATCGGCCCGTGGCGAACATGCATCCAGCCGATCAGCTTGCGCTCCCAATACACATAGAACGCGACCGACAGGATCAGCGGCACTGCGATCAGCAAGATCTTGATCAAGATCCAGACCAGCATGCCGATGGTGC
>JBDSGA010000082.1:0-2546 GCA_039919235.1 Thermomonas sp.
GGACATAAAATGGCGAGCGGAGCGATAGCGGGCTGAATTTCTTGTTGCGGGCCTTGAACGTGAGATCCAGGTGCTCGTCGCCCAGATCGATCAGGCCATCGCCATTCAGGCGCAATTCGGTGGTGTCAAACACCAGCGCGTGCGGGGTCATGACGCCCTCTTTGACAGTGAAGTCGCCATAGGCGCAGCGGATCGGTATTTGCTGGTCGTGGGTCAGCTTGATCTTGAGGATGCCCGCCAGATCCATGGATGCGAATTCCATCAGCAGCTTGCTGACCTGTCCGCGGCCCATGCCCACATCAGCATCGCCGTTGGCATTGCCCGCCATTGCCGCGATCGAGTTGCCCTGGGTGGTGACCGCCACGTCCGCGCGCACCTTGCCGACTGCGGTCTTGCCGAGGTCGGCTTTGGGCATCAACTTGCCCAGCGTCATGCCGCGTGCGCTGAACTTGGCTTGGGTACGGATGGTGCGTTCGCGCGCATCCATGCGGATGGTGGCGCGGATGTTGCCGTCGGCCACCCCGAAATTGAGTGGATCCAACCGAAGCACGCCATCGTCGATGAGCAGGTGGGCATCCATGTCGTCCATGGGCAATGTGATGGTGTCGATCCGGCGCGCTTTCAGGCGCACGTCGGCATCCATCGCGCGCAATTTGTCGAGCTTGTAAGGCTCCGAGGGCAACAGGCGAGGGCTTGCCGCCTCACTGGCGGCCTGTGCCGCGAGGGCAGGCGTGCTGGCCTCGTTGCCGCCGGCCTGTGGCGCCTTGCCGATGAAGCCACCGAGGTCATCGAAGTCCAGCCGGCGCGATGTCAGGTTCGCCTTGAGGAACGGACGCTTGCCGCCCACGGTGACCGCAACGTCACCACTGAGATCGCTATCGCCCACCTTTCCGGTGAATTTGTCGTAGTGCCACGTGCTGCGCTTTGCATCCAGGATGTCGCGGGTGAGCCGGCCATCCAGTGCGTAGGGCGGGGTGTCTGGCGTTGCCACGCCAATCAACGGATACAAATCCGCCAGATTCCTGCCTGCCAAGGCCAACTTCAGGTCCATGCTGCGGAATCGCAATGGATCGAGCAGGGCGCCGCGCGCATGCGCATGGGTGGCACCTGCTGTGGCCTTGAGGTCGATTCGATAAGGTCGGTCGCTGTCGCGCAGTTCCAGCGGCGATTCGGCCGAACCCGCCACCTTGAACGCATTGCCGTTCCAGCGGCCACCGCCATCGATGAGAATCGTGGGTTCGGCATCGCCTGCCTGCGCCGCCTTGCTGTCGAGCGAGACGTGGATGTCCGTCTTGTGTGCCGGTTCGAAGTAGGTCAGTAGTCCTTTGTCGACGCGCACGTTGCGGAACTCCGGAAGTTCGCTGTCAGTCCTGTCGAACATCCAGTTGCCCTGTTCCTTGCCGTCCCGCTGCAGGTGCAACACGGGTTGATCCAAGGCAATTCGCGGGATCTGCAGCTTGCCGCGAAGCAGGGGCCACAGGCGCAGATCGAATTCCAGACGCTTGATGCGTGCCATCTCCGATTCACGCGCCCACGGGGCGTTGGCGAATCGCAGCCCGTCAGCGGTGATCGTCAGCGTACGACCGAGGTCGACATCGAGATTGCCGTCGATATGGAACTCCCGCCCGGTCTGTGCGGTAATGCGCCGTTCGATGGGGCGTTTGAACCAGTTCCAGTCCCACAGTACGATCAGGATGATGACGGCCAGCGCCAGCAAGCCCAGCAGCGTGCGGACCGGATGGCGGGTGAACGGAGTCAGGAGGTTGCGCGAATTCAAGTCAGGCATGGCCGGACTGTCCGCAGTCCTTGGTAAAACCCAAGTGAAAGTGGCGCTGCACGTTCATTGGGGATGCATGATCTGGGCAAGTACGGCGATGTAATGGCAGACGCTGCCGGCAAGCACGAAGAGGTGCCAGACCGCGTGGGAATAGCGCATCGCCGGCCGGTGATAGAAGATTGTGCCCAGCGTGTAGAACACGCCGCCGGCGATGAGCCAGGACAGCGTCCATCGATCAAGGGCCGCGAACATCGGCTTGGCGGCGACCAGGATCAGCCATCCCATCGCAACATAAATCAAGGTGGAAAGTTTCTTGAAGCGACCGGTATAGAACAGCTTGAACACGACGCCGGCGAGCGCCAGCGCCCAGATGATCGCGAACATCCACCAGCCCACCGGGCCGCGTAGCCCGATCAAGGTGAATGGCGTGTAGGTTCCGGCGATCAGCACATAGATCGCGCAGTGGTCGAACACCTTCAGCCGGCCCTTGGCGACAGGATGCTGGATTGCGTGGTACAGCGTGGAAGCAAGGTAGAGCAGCAGCAAGGCGACACCGAACACGATTGACGCAGCGAGCTGCCAGCCGTCGCCGTGCAATGCGGCAAGGGTGATCAAAACTGCGCCGCCGGCCAGCGCGGCAGTCGCGCCCAAACCGTGGGTCAACGCACTTGCGAACTCTTCGCGGAGATGATGCTGCTGTATTTGCATGAAGTGGTCACTCAGAAGACAGCCTGCTCATCACATGACAATGGGGCCTGCTTGCCGAGTC
>JBDSGA010000083.1:0-2678 GCA_039919235.1 Thermomonas sp.
GATTGGAACACGCGATTCGACGCCTACGCGCAGGCGTTTCCGGACGCCGCGCACGAACTGCAGTGCAGCCTCGATGGTCGTCTGCCCGACGGTTGGGATAGCGACATTCCGGTATTTCCGGCCGACGCCAAAGGCCTTGCGACGCGCGAAGCCGGCGGCAAGGTGTTGAGCGCAATTGCACCCAAGTTCCCATCGCTGACTGGTGGTTCCGCGGACCTGGATCCGTCCACCTACACCGCGGTGAAGGGACTGGGCGATTTCGATCCCCACGCAACACCTGGCGAAGACCAGCAGGGGTCGACAGGAGGCGGTTGGAGCTATAGCGGTCGCAACCTGCACTTTGGCGTTCGCGAACATGCGATGGGCGCGATCTGCAATGGCATGGCCGCACACGGCGGCACCATTCCCTACGACGCGACCTTCCTGATTTTCTCCGACTACATGCGTCCGCCAATCCGCCTTGCCGCATTGATGCGATTGCATGTGGTGCACGTATTCACCCACGACAGCATCGCGCTGGGCGAGGACGGCCCGACCCACCAGCCCGTCGAGCAACTCGCAGGATTGCGTTCGGTTCCCGACTTGCTGGTGATTCGTCCGGCGGATGCCAACGAAACTGCGGTCGCCTGGCGCGTCGCGCTGGAAGCGAAGAACCAACCGGTCGCGCTGGTGTTTTCTCGACAGAAAGTACCGACCCTTGATCGTCAGCATTTTGCCGCGGCTGATGGCCTTCGTCGCGGTGCGTATGTGTTGCAGGACGCGGCGAGCGGCAATCCGGATTTGATTCTGATCGCCACGGGTGCGGAGATTGGCTTGGCTATCGCGGCAGCAGTCACGTTGTCAGGGCAGGGGATTGGCGTGCGCGTGGTGTCGATGCCGTGCTGGAGCTTGTTCGATGCACAACCGCAGGCCTATCGCGATGAGGTACTGCCACCGTCCGTGCGAGCACGCTTGTCGATCGAAGCAGGGTCAACCCAAGGCTGGCATCGCTATGTGGGAGATGGCGGCAACGTGCTGGGCGTGGATTGCTTCGGAGCATCCGCGCCCGGCGACGAGATGCTCGCGCACTATGGTTTCAGCGTCGACAACGTTTGCAAGCTTGCCAAGGCATTGTTGCCTCACAAGCAGGCATGAGCACTCAAGCAGTCCTGGAGAATGGATTAATCATTCCTTCTTGACTGCTTCCTTCTTGACTGCGTGTCCGCCGAATTCATTACGCATCGCCGACAACAGCTTGTCGGTGAATGAGTCATCGTCACGCGAACGCAGGCGTTCCATGAGTGAAATCGTGATCACCGGTGCCGGCACGTTGAGGTCGATGGCTTCGGCGACCGTCCAGCGGCCCTCGCCAGAATCCACCACATAGGGCGCGATGCCGGCCATGGTCGGGTTTTTGCCGAGCGCGTCGGACGTGAGATCCAGCAACCAGGAGCGCACGACACTACCGTAACGCCAAATTTCGGCGACCTGATGCAGGTCCAGCTTGAACTCCTCCTTGTGGCCAAGGATCGAGAATCCTTCCGCATACGCCTGCATGAGTCCGTATTCGATGCCGTTATGGACCATCTTGGTGAAGTGCCCGGAGCCAACGGGGCCGACCCGTCCCCAACCTTGTGCCTTGCCGGGTGCCAAGGTTTCGAAGATCGGCTGCAGCCGTTCGACCACGTCGGCATCGCCACCTACCATCATGCTGTAGCCCTGTTCGAGCCCCCACACGCCGCCACTGGTACCGGAATCGACGTAGTGAAGTCCTTTGTCAGCCACCGTTTTTGCACGACTCAACGTGTCCTTGTAGTTCGAGTTGCCGCCATCAATGATGGTGTCGTCTTTCTCCAGCAACGGTACCAACGCTTCGACCGTGCTGTCGGTGATCTCGCCCGCTGGCACCATCATCCACACCGTGCGTGGCGCATCGAGTCTAGCCACCATCGCCTGCAGAGAATCGGCAGAATCCGCACCGAAGTCCTCAATGAGTTTGCGTGCCTCGGGCTTGGGATCGAAGCCAACCACGCGATGCCCGCCCTGTACCAATCGCTGCGCCATGTTCGCGCCCATCTTGCCCAAGCCGATCATTCCCAGTTGCATGGAACACCTCCTGTTGCGTGTGAGTTTCGTGATGTCATAGCGCCTGCGGGTGCTGCTTGCACCAAGTGCGTGCGGCCTCACCGATGGCGGATGACTGGGTGGGGTAGGGGTGGATCACTTGCGCGAGTGTGCGCATGCCGGTCCCCGCCACCATCGCCTGGGTAACTTGGCTGATCATTTCGCCAGCGCTCCGCGACACGATGGTCGCGCCAAGGATCCGGTCGGATCCGTCGGCGACATGAAGTTTGATGAAACCGATGTCATCACTGTCAAGCACGGCGCGATCAACCGAATGCAACGGCACGGTGCAGGTGGATACCGCGATGTCGCGTCGCATAGCCTCGCGCACATACAGCCCGACGTGCGCGATTTCCGGATCGGTGTAGGTACACCACGGAATCACCAGCTCGGTGAGTTTTTGCCGTCCGCCTTGCAGCGCGTTGGCCACCGCCATGCGTGCAGTGGTACCGGCGACCGAGATATAGCGATATTCCATGCAGGCATCGCCGGCCGCATAGACCATGGGATTGGTGGTGCACAGGTAATCGTCCACGTGGATACCGCGCACGGTGTCGTGGCGAATTCCCGCCGCT
>JBDSGA010000084.1:0-3098 GCA_039919235.1 Thermomonas sp.
CGCACCGTGATGTCCGAAATGGGTCTGGCGATGATGGGCACCGGCAGCGCCCGCGGCGACGACCGCGCGCAGGCCGCATCCGAGGCAGCGATCCAGAACCCGCTGCTCGACGACGTCAACCTGCAGGGCGCCAACGGCATCCTGGTCAACATCACCGCCGGTCCGGATTTCACCATGGCCGAGTTCGACGAAGTCGGTCGCACCATCGAGGCATTTGCTTCGGACGACGCGACCGTGGTC
Source organism: Thermomonas sp. (assembly GCA_039919235.1). GTDB lineage: Bacteria > Pseudomonadota > Gammaproteobacteria > Xanthomonadales > Xanthomonadaceae > Thermomonas. Next base: position 241 of record JBDSGA010000084.1, read on the forward strand.
ATCGGTACCGTGCTGGATCCGGACATGCAGGACGAAGTGCGGGTCACTGTGGTGGCCACCGGCCTGAATCGCGTCGCCGCGCGTCCGATGGTTGGGCGCGATCGCACGGAGTCACGCTTCGAGAGCGGCTTTGATGCGCCGCGTCGTCCGCAGGTGCAGTTGGTCAGCACCCAGGGCAAGCGCGACGGCACCACTGGCCTGATGATCGATGATGTGTCCGATCCGTTCGTGTCGGGCGCCGGTGGCAGCTTCGTCAGTGGCTTGCGCCGCAGTGCCGAAGCGGCATCGTCCGCACCCGCGATCGCCGAGCTGCCGCAGGATGGCGGATATCTGGATATCCCCGCGTTCCTGCGCCGTCAGGCTGATTGATTCTCTGTCTCCCGGTTGGGGGAGAGAGGAATGACACCATGTCCACCTACGGGCCTCGCCGGCCCGGACGGTCTTGCGGTCGACTGGCGATCCTTCGCCAGTCGACCGGTTTTCGTTCCGCAGCGTTGCACCACCATTGCTATCCCTTCGCTTTCGCTGTCGTTCAGCAAGGTGCATGCTAGGCTCGCAAACGGTTACGGGCTGTCATTCTTGGCATCCGACCGCTCACGAAACGCTCTTTTCTGAATCGACTTCGGGCTTTACGCAGGACCCACGACTGACGATGTTGCGCCAACGCACCCTCAAGAACCTGATCCGCGCCACCGGCGTGGGCCTGCACAGTGGCGAGAAAGTCTTCCTCACCATGCGCCCGGCCCCGGTGGATACCGGGATCGTGTTCCGCCGCACGGACTTGAATCCGGTTGTCGATATCCCCGCCGTGGCCGAACTGGTCACTGAAACCGTGCTGTGTACGGGGCTGTCGCGCGATGGCGGCAAGGTGATGACCGTTGAACACCTGATGTCCGCGCTGGCGGGTTTGGGTATCGACAATGTCTATATCGAACTGACCGCGCCGGAAGTCCCGATCATGGACGGCTCCGCGGGTCCCTTCGTGTTCCTGCTGCAATCGGCCGGCATCGCCGAACAGAACGCGCCGAAGAAGTTCATTCGCATCCTGCATCCAGTCGAGGTACGCGAGGGCGACAAGGTGGCGCGCTTCACCCCGCACGATGGGTTCCACATCGGGTTCACGGTCGAGTTCGACCATCCCGCGATTCCCACCAAACTGTCGCGCGCGGACGTGGATTTCTCGACCAGCGCCTACATCAACGAAGTCAGCCGAGCTCGCACCTTCGGCTTCATGCATGACCTGGAATACATGCGCGAACGTAATCTTGGCCTCGGCGGCTCGATGGACAACGCCATCGTGTTGGACGAATTCCGGGTTCTGAACGAGGACGGGCTGCGCTATGCAGATGAATTCGTGCGCCACAAGATCCTCGACGCGGTGGGCGACCTGTATTTGGCGGGTCACGCCATCATCGGCGCCTACGAGGGCTTCAAATCCGGCCACGCGCTGAATAACCGGTTGGTGCGCGCGCTGTTGGCAGATGTCAGCGCGTGGGAAGAAATCAGCTTCGCCGACCCTGAAATGGCCCCGCCACTGCTGTATTCCCCAGCGACTGCAGCCACTTCGATGGCCTGACTCACCGCGTGGTGAGACGACATGCGGTGTGACCCCGCGCACGTATTCAGCTTTCTGATTACGGCTTATTTAACAAAATCACGCACTTATGACGTTAGGATGCCCCGCTGGCCGGCTGGGCGCTCGTTTCGCGTGCCCAGCTGACTTGATCATCGGTCTTCCCCACCGCTGCCGGATCCATCTTCGGGCGCGTCAGACCGCAGCAATGCCAAGGCAGTCGCCAATCCTGATTGGCTGGCCGCCGACATCGGTTTAGCGGAGCGTGCGGCCTGAGGTATTGGTCGCAACGGCTGCAGCGTCGTTTTGACGTTCAGCGTCGCCACATCGAGCCCGATGGATCGGGCGGCGTCTAGCAGTTCGGGTGTGGCCAGCCGCAATTTGGCATGCCAGACCGGCGCATCGACGAGGTACACGAGCTTGTCGCCACGCACATTCGCCAGTCGCGCGTGTGCAGCCAGTGAAGGCGGCAGGCAACGGCGCAACAGTTGGTCCACAGCATCGAGCCACAAGGCCCGGCGCAACGGTTCTCCGGCACTCACCGCGTACAGCGCATCCAGCGCGGCGCGTGGGCCGGCAGGCACCTTCGCTTCTTCTTTGGAAGACGCGGAGGGAGGTGTGGACCGCGAACGAGACATGAGTCAATGACCGAAACAACCAAGCAACACGATACCGCCTCGGCCCGTCCGAGTGCTCTCATCCAGCTGCGAACCTTCGGCTACGCCGTGCGCTTCTGGTCGATGCAACGTCCGCTGGCGGCTGCCGGCGTGCTGCTCGCCGTTGGCCTGCTGGGCGGCGCCGGGATACGCAGCGTGGTCGGCATGGCCCAAGTGGATGCGATGCAGACGGCGGATGCCGCGCGCCAGGTCCAGCTGCAGCAGGTAAGCCGCAATGCCCAGCATCAGGTCAATGCGTTGGCGGCACGGCTGGCCGAGTTGCAGGCGCAAGCCAACCGCCTGAATGCCCTCGGCGCGCGCCTGACCCAGGCGGGGCAGCTGCAGGATGGCGAGTTTGATTTCAACAAGCCCGTCGGCCAGGGTGGCGCAGGCCGTGCCAGTGACATGCCAGCCGGCGAACTGCGCCAGCGGCTTGCGGGCCTGGAAGGCCAGTTCCACGATGCAGACACGCAACTGTCCGTGCTGGAGAGCCTGCTGTTCAATCGCGAACTGGATCGCAGCGCGATTCCGTCCGGTGATCCGATCGCCAACAGCTACATCACCTCCGGTTTCGGCGTGCGTGCAGATCCGTTTGGCGGCGGCCACCAGTTCCACAAGGGCATCGATTT
>JBDSGA010000085.1:0-22973 GCA_039919235.1 Thermomonas sp.
AAGGAGCACGTCATGAATTTCCTCATCTACCTGATCGTCGGCGGTATTGCTGGCTGGCTTGCCAGCATCATGATGAAGCGCGATGGCCAGCAGGGCATCATCCTCAACGTGGTCGTCGGCATCATCGGCGGCTTCCTGGGCGGCATCTTGTTGCCGATGGTCGGACTTGGCTTCGGCGGCACCATCGGGTTCCTGATCACCGCTTTCATCGGCGCAGTGGTCCTGCTGCTCATCGTGAACCTGTTTACCCGGGGTCGTACGCGCTAAGCGGCGATACCGCCACATGGATGTGGAGAAAAGGCCCGGCATTGCCGGGCCTTTTCATTGGTAATGATTCAACCGGCCGCCAGCTGCACCCATGCCGGCGTGTGATCGCTGGCGCGCTCCCAGGTGCGCGGGGTGCGGTCGATACCGGCATCGATTGCACGCGGCCGCAGCGCATCCGACACCAGCGTCAGGTCGATGCGCAGACCCAGGTTGCGGCGGAACGCAGCCTGTCGGTAATCCCACCAGCTGAAGATACCGGCATCCGCATGGTGCAGGCGGAACGCATCATGCAGGCCAAGATCCAGCAGCCGCTTGAGTGCGGCGCGTTCGGGAAGCGAAGTGAGGATGTGCTCATCGTTCCATACCAGTGGATCGTTCACGTCACGGTCGTCGGGCGCGATATTGAAATCGCCCATCACCACGAGATCTCGATGCGTCTTCATTTCGTCGCACAGCCAGGCGTGCACGGCATCCAGCCAACGTAGTTTGTAGGCGTATTTGTCGGTGTCGATGTCCTGGCCGTTGACCACATAAAGATTGACGATACGGATGCCATTGACCGTGGCAGCAATCGCGCGCGCCTGCACGTCGTCGAAACCGGGAATACCCAGCTGCACGTTACTGATCGGGTGTCGGGCCAGGATCGCCACGCCGTTGTAGGTTTTCTGACCCGCGAAGACGTTGCGGTAGCCAGCGGCAAGCAGCGCGTCCTCGGGGAATTTGTGGTCCTCCAACTTGGTTTCCTGCAGGCCAACCACGTCCGGCGCGAAATCCGCCAGCCATTGCTGCAGGTGCGGCAGGCGCACATTGAGCGAATTGACGTTCCAGCTGGCGATCTTCATTGGGAGGTCTTCATGCAGTCAATCTGATCCGTCGGCGGCGATGGCACGGCAGGGCAGTGTACAAGCCGGCTAGCCGGACTTTTGGCACTTCCACCAACCCGACTGCCGGGTACGCTTATGAGTTCATATCCAGAAGGATCCGACATGAATCGCACCCTGATTGTGCTGGCATTGGCTGGCGTGCTCACCGCAACCGCCTTCGCGGCGACTCCCCACAAGGCGACCCCGAAACTGGGCACGTTCGGCATCGACCTCAGCGCGCGCGACATGTCGGTCAAGCCGGGCGACGACTTCAACCGCTATGCCAGTGGCCACTGGCTGGACAGCTATCAGCTCAAGGACGACGAAACCAGCTTCGGCTCCTTCCGCCAGTTGCGCGACGACTCCGAGGCCCAGACCCGGCAGATTTTCGACGCCATCGCCAAGCGCACCGACCTCAAGCCAGGCAGCAATGAGCAGATGGTGCGCGATTACTACAGCAGCTTCATGAATCGTGATGCCCGCAACGCCGCTGGCATCACCCCGCTGAAGCCGGTGCTGGAGAAGATCGCCGCGATCAACTCGATGCCGGCGCTGATCAAGGCGTTCGGCGAATCCGACGTCGACGGCACCAATGCGCCGATCGGCGCCGGTGTCGGCCTGGATCGCATGGATCCCGACAAATACCTGATCGGGATTGGTGTGGGCGGGTATGGCCTGCCGGACAAGGATTATTACGTCAATCAGGACGCACGTTTTGCCGAAATCCGCGTGGCGTACGTCAAGTACATGCAGACCCTGCTGGGCTTCGATGGCGTGACCGATGGCAAGGCGCGCGCTGACGCCGTCATGGCATTGGAAACAGAGCTGGCCAAGGCCACGTGGGATCGCGCCGAAAAACGCAACCGCGACAAGACTTATAACCTGACCAAGTTCGCCGATCTCTCGAAACTCTATCCGGGCTATGACTGGAGCGCGCAGTTCAAGTCGCAAGGCCTGCCGATCCCCGATGAAGTCAACGTCACTACGCCGAGCTCGGTCAGCCCGATCATCGTCATCATCAACAAGACACCGCTGAATGTCTGGCGCGACTACCTGACGATCAGCGCGATCAACGGCAATGGCGGCCTGTTGAGCCAGCAGATTGACGATGCAGCGTTTGCGTTCAACGGCACGGTGCTGAACGGCCAGAAGGCCCAGCGCGATGACTGGAAGCGTGCGATTGCCCGGGTCGGCGGTGATGACGGCCTGGGCGAGGTGATCGGCCAGATCTATGTCGCCAAGTTCTTCAAGCCCGAATCGAAGGCGGCGATGGACCAGCTGGTTGCGAACCTGCGCCTGGCGTTGCGGGAAAACCTCGGCAAGATCGACTGGATGGGCGAAGCCACCAAGACCGAAGCCTACAAGAAACTCGATTCGTTCCGCCCGAAGATTGGCTATCCGAGCAAGTGGCGCGACTACAGCAGCGTCAGCATTACCCCGGACAACCTGATGGCCAACGTCATGGCCATGCGTGAATATTATAAAAATGACCAGAACTCACGCATCGGCAAGAAGACCGACCGCGAGGAATGGGGCATGACGCCGCAGACCGTGAACGCGTATTACAACTCCAGCTTCAACGAGATCGTGTTTCCGGCTGCGATCCTGCAACCGCCCTTCTTCGACGTGAGTGCCGATCCGGCAGTGAACTACGGCGCCATCGGTGCGGTGATCGGCCACGAAATGGGACACGGTTTCGATGACCAAGGCAGCAAGTCGGATTGGGCGGGCATCCAGCGCAAGTGGTGGACCGATGAAGACCGCGCGCGTTTCGAAACCCGGGTCAAGGCGCTCGGCGCGCAGTACGACACGTACTGTCCAGTCGAGAAAGTCTGCGTCAATGGCGCGCTGACCATGGGCGAGAACATCGGCGACCTTGGCGGCTTGTCGATGGCCTACACCGCCTATCACCTGAGTTTGAAGGGCAAGCCGGCGCCAGTGATCGACGGATTGACCGGTGACCAGCGTTTCTTCCTCGCATTTGCCCAGGTCTGGAAGGGCAAATATCGCGACCAGGCCTTGGTCTCGCAGATCAAGTCCGATCCGCATTCGCCGGCGATGTTCCGTGCGAATGGACCGGTGCGCAATTTCGATCCGTGGTACGCCGCGTTCAACGTCAAGCCGGGCGACAAGATGTACCTGCCGCCGGATCAGCGCGTGCGCATCTGGTAATCAGTGATGGGTAATCAAGCCATACATTGTTTGATGCCATGCAAAAGGCCGGCACGCGCCGGCCTTTTGTTTTTCCAGGTCGATCAGCGCAGCAGTAGTTTGATGAAGCGGTCGACCTTGGAATAGGGCGGCTTGAGCAGGTCGCTACCGGCGAGATTCGACTGCCAGAGGATTGGCAGTTGCTTGCTGAAGGCATCGAAGCCGGCACGGCCGTGATACGCGCCCATCCCGCTGGCACCGATGCCGCCGAAGGGCAACGCGCTGATCCCGAAGTGCAACAAGGTGTCGTTGACCGTGACGCCGCCAGAGAGCGTATTGCCGAGGATGTGCTCGATCTTCGCGCGGTCATTGCTGAAGGCATATAGCGCCAGCGGCCTGTCGTGTGCGTTGATGTAGGCAATCGCCTCGTCTAGCGTGCGGTAACTCTTGATCGGTAGCAGCGGGCCGAAGATTTCCTCCTGCATCACCTTGGCATCGTCGCCCGGTTCCAGCAGCAGGGTCGGCGGCATCACGCGCTGCGCCGGGTCGGGATGGCCAGCTAGCGTCACGCGTTCGATCTTGCGATCCCGTGCATCGTCCAGGTAGCCCTTCAGCCGCGCATATTGCCCGTCGTTGACGACGCGGGTGTAGTCACCGAGGTTCTCCAGGTTTTCACCGTAGCGCGCCAACACCTCGATGCGCAGCGCCTTGACCAGCTCGTCGCGCTTGCCTTTGGGCACCAGCACGTAGTCCGGTGCGATGCAGGTCTGGCCGCCGTTGAACCACTTGCCGGTGGCCAGCCGCGCCGCGGCTTTTTCAATCGGGTAGTCCTCGCAGACAATCGCCGGCGACTTGCCGCCAAGCTCCAGCGTCAGCGGGGTGAGGTTGGGCGCAGCGGCCGCCATGACCTTGCGGCCAATCGCGGTCGAGCCAGTGAAGACCAGATGATCCAAAGGCAACGCAGCGAACGCCGAAGCGACGTCTGCGCCGCCCAGCGCGACCGCGACCCGCGATGACGGGAACACGTCGGCCAACAATTCGCGCAGGAACTCGGCACTGCGCGGCGTGTGTTCGGATGGTTTCAGATAGACGTGATTGCCGGCGGCAATCGCAGTGGCCAGCGGCACCAATGCCAGGTTGATCGGGTAATTCCATGGCGCAATCACGCCAACCACGCCGACGGGTTCCGCGCGCAGTTCCGCCCGCGCTGGCCAGAACTTGATGCCGACACTCTTTCGCTTCGGCCGCATCCAGCCGCGCAGGTGCTTGAGCAGGTGATCGATCTCGCCGAGTACGGTCATGCCATCGGCGATCAGTGACTCGTGCCGTGAGCGACCGCCAAAATCCTCGGAGACGGCGTTCGCCATGTCCTCCAGCCGTGCCTTCAGCGCTGCACGCAGGCGTGTGAGATCGTCGCGGCGTTGGGTCTGATCCGGCTTGCGTGCCTGCCAGCTGTCGCGCAGGCAGGTCAGGGTGGGCGCGAGTTCGTCGATGGTGGTGGCTACGGTGTTTTCCATACGGCGAAGTATATTCTTGGGAACGGCCGTCGTCGTCGCCAACAAGTCCCGTGACAGGAACCCAGCATGCACCTGCGCCCCTACCTGCAACACCTGCCGAGTGTCGGCGAACGCGTCTATGTCGACCCGGATGCCAGCGTGATCGGCGACGTCGTGCTGGGCGATGATGTCTCGATCTGGCCGGGCACCATTGTCCGTGGCGACGTCAATTTCATCCGCATCGGCGCGCGCACCAATATCCAGGACGGCAGCGTGGTGCATGTCAGTCACGATGGTCCGCACGCCAAGCTCGGCGGCTTTGCGACGGTCATTGGTGACGACGTCACCATCGGTCACAAGGCGATCATCCACGCCTGCCGGATCGAGGACGCGGTGCTGATCGGGATGGGCGCGATCGTGCTGGATGGCGCCACCATCAAGAAGCACGGCTTCGTCGGCGCCGGCGCATTGATCGCGCCCGGGAAAGTCGTTGGCGAAGGTGAACTTTGGCTCGGCAATCCGGGCAAGAAGGTGCGCATGCTCACCGATGCCGAGATCGAGGCGCTGTATTACAGCGCTGGCCACTACGTGCGGCTGAAGGATCATTACCTGTCGGTCGGCTGATGCATGCAGGCGCGTCGAAGCGCGCGTCCTCAGTCCGCGGTCACCAACGCCGCGGACTGGCCGTTGAGTTCGGCGAAGATCGGATTCGTGTCCGGGCGCACGCCGTGCCAAAGCTTGAAACTCTCTGCGGCTTGCTCGACCAACATGCCCAGGCCGTCGATGGCGTCATGGCAGCCCGTGGCGCGAGCCCAAGCCATGAACGGGATGGCGGCCTCGCCATAACTGAGGTCGACTGCCACGGTGCGGCGCCCCACAAGAGAAGTGGGCAGCATCGGCAAACTTCCACCGCGGCTGGCCGAGGTGGCGTTGATGATCAAGTCAAACTCACCGGTTGCGGCCACGTCGCCCAAGTAACGCGAATGCACGCGGCCCGGCAGGCCGAGCATGTCAACCAGTGCATCAGCGCGTTCGGTAGTGCGGTTGACCACGAAGAGTTCGCCGATCCCGGCATCCAGCAGCGCCGGTGCAATGCCGCGCGCGCCGCCGCCCGCGCCCAGCAGCAAGGTGCGCCGTGAACGCAGGTCCAGGCCGTGCCGATCAGTCAGGTCACGCACCAGGCCGCTGCCGTCGGTGTTGTCCGCATGCCAGCCATCTTCGGTGCGCATCAGCGTGTTCGCCGCGCCCACGCGCTTGGCGCGCTCGCCTAGGCTGCTCGCCAACGGGATGGCCAAGCCCTTCAACGGCAGGGTGATGTTGGCCCCCACGCCGCCCGCCTCGGCAAACGCCTGCAAGCGCGAAGCGAAATCCGCTGGCGCCGCTTCGATCGCCACGTAGTCCATGTCGATGCCGGTTTGCCTCGCAAACGCGGCGTGGATCCGTGGTGACAGCGAGTGCGCGATCGGGCTACCGAATACGGCGAAATGCTGGGTCATCGCGAGTTCCTGTCGATGGTGTTCAAGCGTCCTCGCGCAGCCAACGGGCGGCGTCGAGTGCGAAATAGGTCAGCACGGCATCGGCGCCGGCGCGCTTCATGCTGGTCAGTGCTTCCAGTGCGCACGCACGCTCGTCCAGCCAGCCGTTTTGCGCAGCCGCCTTGAGCATCGCGTACTCCCCACTGACCTGGTAGACGAAGGTCGGTGCACCGAATTCGTCCTTCACCCGCCGCACGATGTCCAGGTACGGCAGGCCGGGCTTGATCATCACCATGTCCGCGCCTTCGTCGAGGTCCAGCGCGATCTCTCGCATGGCTTCATCGGCGTTGGCCGGGTCCATCTGGTAGGTGTATTTGTTGCCCTTGCCAAGCGCACCGGCGCTACCCACCGCGTCACGGAATGGGCCATAGAAGCTCGACGCATACTTGGCGCTGTAGGCGAGGATGCGGGTATGGATGTGGCCTTCGGCTTCCAGTTCCGTGCGGATGGCGCCGATGCGACCGTCCATCATGTCGCTGGGTGCCACTACGTCAGCGCCCGCGCGCGCATGGCTGAGTGCCTGCTTGACCAAGGCCTCCACGGTTTCGTCATTGACTACGTAGCCGCTGTCGTCGACCAAGCCGTCTTGGCCATGCGTCGTGTACGGATCCAGCGCCACGTCGGTGATCACGCCCAACTCCGGGAAGCGCGCCTTCAACGCGCGAATCGCACGCTGGCAGAGGCCATCGTCATCCCACGCGGCCTCGGCCGTCAGCGACTTGGTGTCCGACGCGGTGACCGGAAACAAGGCGAGGGCAGGCACCCGCAACTCGCAGGCCGTGTCTGCGACGCGCAGCAATTCGTCGATGGACACCCGTTCAATGCCGGGCATCGAGGCAATCGCGTGGCGTCCGTCAGGTTCGTGGACGAAGACCGGGTAGATCAGGTCGTTGGCAGTCAGGACATGCTCGCGCATCAGGCGCCGCGAGAACTCATCACGGCGCATCCGCCGTGGTCGAATGTAGGGATAGCTCATGGAGGACAGTTTACGCCTGCCCGCTGCGTCGGCTGCTTACAACAGGCCGCCGAACATCCCCAGCCGCAGCGTCGCCACCACGACAACGACCACGTTGAGGACCAGGCCGGTCTTGGCGCGGCCGCGGTTACCCGGTCGACTCAGCGCAATCCCGATCGCCGCGATGATTGCGCCGACGGCGGCAAACGGAATCAGGAGCCAGTTGGTGATGCCGATGACCGGTATCAACGCCACCATCATCCAGACCATGGCCACGATGCCCCACAGCACGCTGATCAATCCCATATGCAGATACCCCTTTTAGACGTGCAAACGATATGGCATCGCGTCGTGCACAAATCAATCCTCCTGCGTGGCGGCAGAGCTGCCATGCACGCCGTCGATTTCAAGGGCAAGGTCGCGTCGGCAGATTGCCGCATGCAGCAACAGGAAGGGAACGTCATTGCCAAGTCGTGCCTTGAGCGCATCGGCGACCAAGGTGAGGTCCGCTTGGTCGCGTACGTACACCTTGAGGCGTGAGCTGTCGTCGAATGCGCTTGGCAATGCCGGTTGCTGCTTTCGTGCCTCGGTGATGAGCGCATCGAAATTCGCGAAGGTCTCGTTGATTTGTTCCAGCAGCAATCCTGCATGGCGTGTTGCATGGCCAACGACGCTTGCGGTGCCAGAAAGCAGCAGCGGCGCGCGGCCGACGGTAGGTGGCAGCATGGCGCGGGCAAAGCTGGGTGCTTGCGGACCATATTGGCGCGGATAGCGCCACGCCTCGACCTGCCGAGGATTTTCCAGCGGGGTGCCGGGTGTGCGCGCGGCCAGCCAATACACCTGCAGCACGCGGGCATCGTCGCAACGACCGATCGCAGTGGCCGCTGGCAAGCGGGTTGGATCGAAATCACCTAATCCGCGTGCACGCCCGATGCAGAACTGCCGATAACGTTCGATGTCACCGTCGCCCAGGGTAATCGCGTCGAGATAATTCCAGATACGCAGCAAGTGCGGTGTATCGGCATCCCGCTGGAATTCCGTGATTCGTTCGTAGGCATGCGCGGCGGCGCCGACAATGCCGGTAGGATCAGCGTCGCCCGCATGCTGGCGTTCGTCGACCTCGATGGCGCCAAAAGTGAGCTGGCCGTCACTCGCCCACGCCACGCCGGCGGTACGCCCACTGGTTACTGGCCCATCGCCGCGCCAGACCTCAAAGATGCGCGTGTCCTGGTATGGCTGCAGTGGAACCCGCAGGTAACGCGGATCATCCAGTTCCGCCGGCGCAGCACTGCCGAAGCCGAATACCGCAAGCACCCGGTCGTCCGCAAGCAAACCGGCGGGATGATCCGTCTGGATGTAATCGACCGCAAGCCGCGCCCGCGGCCCTGCATGCAAAGACGGGGCAGCATTCATGGGCGCACTCGAACGGCATCGAGCCCGAGAATCGGTGACATTGTTGGTGCAGCAAGCATCGTGGTAGCGGATTTGCCTGGAGGGTAGCGGATCATCGGGATCGCACATGATAACGGGGGCGCCGGTTTCCGCAGGTCAATGCCCTGCATCTGGTTTACCCTGTGCGCCCACACGACACCACGGATGTCCCGATGTCCCCGCAAACCGATGCCGAACTAGAACTCGCCGAGCTTCTGGTGGATAGCTTGAACCTGGAGGGCGTCACTGCCGCCGAGATCGATCCGGACGCGCCGCTGTTCACCACCGGGCTGGGGCTGGACTCCATCGATGCACTGGAACTGTCGCTGGCGATCAGCAAGCGCTATGACTTCCAGCTGCGTTCCGACAATGAGCAGAACCAGCGTATCTTCGCCTCGCTTCGCGCGTTGTCGGCGCATGTCCAGCAGCACAAGACTGCCTGAAGGCGAGAACGCGGCGCTGCCTGCTCATCACGCGTCGAAATTCGTGACGGTGTTGCGGGTGGGGTTGGTCGTGCTGTATCCGCTGCTGGCACATGTGGCCGCAGTCGTGGGCGACAAGCGGCTGGCGGCATTGGCGCTGGGCGACATCCTGCTGGTCCTGCTGCTGGATGGCTTGCTGGCAAGGCGGGCCAAGCACTGGCTGCTGTTGTTGCTTGCGGTGCCGGCACTGTTGTTGCTGTCGCGATCTTCGTTTGCCTTAGTGCCATTGCTGCTGATGCCGGCCATATTGATAGCCGTCGCCGCGTCGGGCTTCGCACGTACATTGCGTCCGGGGCGTACGCCGCTGATTGCCAGTATTGTCGAGGTGCTGGAAGGCGACGATGCCGCGAACCTGCCAGATCGCTTGCAGCGTTACACCCGCGGACTCACGCTTGCATGGGCGCTGATGCTGGGCAGCTTGGCACTGGTGAACCTGACGCTCGCGTTATGCGCGGTGCCGGGTGGCGTGCTCGCAAGCATCGGCATCGTGCCGCCGCTGGCGGTCACCAACACGCAATGGTCGTGGTTCGCCAACGGCTTCAATTACGGCATCCTGGGGTTGTTCTTCATGGTCGAATTCGTCTATCGGCGGCACTGTTTTCCCGAACGCGTGCATGGCTTTCGCCACTTTGCGACGCGGCTTGCCCGGATGGGTCCGTCCTTCTGGCGAAAGGCGCTGCATTGAACCTGCATCCGTTTCGCATCCCGCATGACCATCCTGCATTGCCGGGGCATTTCCCCGGCAACCCGGTGGTGCCGGGCGTGCTGCTGCTGGAGCAAGTCATTTCATTGTTGGAAGCCACTTATGGTCCGTTGCCTGCACTACGCTTGCCGCAGGTGAAGTTCATGCAGCCCTTGCTGCCCGGTCAGGACGCCGTGTTGGAACTGACATTGCGCGGCCCGGGAGGTTGGCGCTTCCGCGTGCTGCGCGATGGCGCAGTGCTGGCCACCGGCGACATCCTCGCCGCGGAAGCTGCCGCATGAGCGACACATGGAAGCAGCGCCCCGAGGGTGGCGGACTATTCGCGCTTGGATTGATCCGCGGGATCGCCCGTCATGGCGGGCGCAGCGTGGCGCGGTTGCTGCTGTATCCGATCACCTTGTACTTCCTGTTGCGCCGCGCGCCCGAACGCAGGGCATCGCGCGCATGGCTGGGACGTGCGCTCGGCCGCCCGGCAACACTCCGCGATGTCGCCCGGCATATCCATACATTCGCCGCGACCATCCTGGATCGTGTGTTCCTGCTGTCCGGGCAATTGAGGCGCTTCGACGTGCGTGTGCAGGGCTTGCAGGTATTGCACGAAAATCTGTCCTCGGGTCAGGGATTACTGCTGTTTGGTTCCCACCTGGGCAGCTTCGAGGTGATGCGGGTGCTGTCACGCGAGCGCCCGGACATCCAGGTGCGGGTGGTGCTGGATATCGGCCACAACCCGGCAATGACCCAGCTGCTCGATGCGTTGAATCCGGAGGTGGCCGCAACCGTGATCGATGCGGGCCAGAGCGGGCCGATGATCATGCTGGAGATCCAGAAAGCGATCGAGGAAGGCGCGGTCGTTACCTTGCTGGTGGATCGCGTACAGGCTGGACAATCCTGGGTGCCGGTGCCGTTTTTTGGTCGCGATGCACCGATGCCGATGGCACCTTGGCTCATCGCATCGGTGCTGGGCGCACCGGTCATGTTGGCCTTCGGCTTGTACCGCGGCGGCAAGCGCTATGACTTGGCCTTCGAAGCATTCGAATTGGGCGAGCGCGTACCGCGCCGTGAGCGCCAAGCGCGGCTGCTGACGTTGGTCGGCCGATATGCAGCAAGACTGGAGCATCATGCACGCCAAGCGCCTTTCAACTGGTTCAATTTCTATGATTTCTGGGAATTACCCGATGCAATCCAAGCTGCTCACGTCCAGCGCGACGCCATGCCCGCTCCCGTTTCGCCGACGCTTGGCAGCCACCCTGTTGATGGCGCTGTGCACGACCAGCGTAGCCCTGCAGGCGGCACCTGAGCGCGTCGGTGCATCCGTCAGTGCAGAGTGGATCCTTGCGCGGCTACAACGACCGCTGCCGGCGAGCACGCCCTTCCTCGAATTGCGCGGATCGCGTTTGTTGAAGGCGCCACTGCGGATCAGCGGGCGTTATTTGCGGCCAGATGCCGATACGTTGGTGCGTGATGTTTCCTCGCCTTATGCGGAGAAGACCACCCTGCACGGTGGTGAAGTGCAGATCGTGCGCAAGGGGCAATCAACCCGACGCTTCCAGCTGTCACGCGCACCGGAACTTGCTGCCCTGCAGGCGAGCTTCGGCGCGCTGCTGTCGGGTGACCGTGGGCAACTCGAGCGCCATTACACGCTGGCAAGCAGCGGCCAAACCACACGTTGGCAACTGGTGCTGACACCGAAAGACGCCGCGATGAAAACCACCGTGCGCGAGATCGTGCTACACGGCCGCGGCGCGGAATTACGTTGCATCGAAACCATCGCCACCAAAGGCGAGCCGCAGCGCACACTGCTGGCCGGCGCGGCAGCCGAAGCCAGTACGCTTGTCGACGCGCAGGCGCTCGCGCGGTTGTGCGATGGCAGCGGTCGCAGATGACGTCGCGACGTCGCCTCGGTTTGGCGTTGTTGTGGTTGGCGCTGCTGATGCTGGCGGGTGCGTGGATCAGTTCGCGCCTGCAGCTGTCGGGTGACTTGCGCCGGTTCATGCCGGCGCCGCGCACGCAGGCGCAACGACTGCTGTTGGATGAATTGGGCAAGGGTCCGGCATCGCGATTGGTGTTGATTGCCTTGAGCGGCGATCGTCCCGATGCATTGGCGGCGATGTCGCAGTCCATGCACGAACAATTGGCCAAGGACACGCGCTTCACCCTCGTGGCCAATGGCGGCGACATGAGCCTGGAAGCCATCCCTGCACGGTTGCGTCCATATCGCTACCTGTTGTCGGACACGCTCGATACCCAGCCATTCGATGCCGACTATTTACGCGTGCAGTTCGAAGCACGCATCCAGGATTTGGGCTCGCCGGCGGCCTCGATGGTCGAGCCATTGCTGGCCTCGGACCCCACCTTGGAAACGCTGCTCTTGGCCGAACGCTGGCGTCCCGCAACCGAGCCGCAACATATCGATGGGGTCTGGTTTGATCGTGCGGGAAAGCAGGCACTACTCGCGGTGCAAACCGTTGCGCCGGGGTTTGATCCCACCGGCCAGGTGCAAGCTATCAACGCAATCCGCGATGCGTTCAACCACGCCCGCGCGAGTTCGCCCGCGCGACTGGAGATGACCGGACCCGGTGCGTTCTCGGTTGAAATTGGTGCACGCACCAGCCGCGAAGCGGGATGGATCGGCACCGTCGACAGCATCGCCTTGCTGCTCCTGCTGTGGTTCGCCTACCGCAGCTGGAAGACGCCGCTGCTCGGCGCATTGCCGCTCGCCAGTGCGGGGCTTGCCGGCCTCGGTGCCACTGCCGTGCTGTTCGAGAGCGTGCATGGCATCACTATCGCGTTCGGCTTCACCTTGATTGGCGTGGTGCAGGACTACCCGATCCATTTGTTCAGCCACCAGCGCCCGGGCGTGTCGCCGCAAGTCAGTGCGCGCCAACTGTGGCCGACGCTGGCCACCGGCGTGGCTTCCACCTGCATTGCCTACGTGACGTTCCTGGCCTCCGGCGTCGATGGCCTGCAACAGCTTGCCGTTTTCACCATTGCCGGACTCGGCACCGCCGCGCTCGCCACGCGCTTCCTGCTGCCGGCGTTGCTGGATCCGATGCAGCCGGACGTGGCCGGGCAGGCATGGCTGGCGCGAACGTGGGCATGGGTGGAACGCTTGCCGCGCCCGCGTCTGGCCTTCGTGCCACTCGCCTTGGCGGCGATGGCGGTGATCGCGTTCGCGCCCGGTCCTTTCTGGCAAAACGATTTGTCGAAACTGACGCCGGTGCCCGCTGATGGCCTGCAGCGCGATGCGCGGCTGCGGCATGAGCTCGGAGCGCCCGACGTGCGTTATCTCGTTGCACTGGACGCGAAGGACGGCGAAGCCGCGTTACAGGCGAGCGAACGTCTGACGCCGGTGCTGGATGGGTTGGTTACGCGCGGCGCCATCGATGGTTTCGATAGTCCGGCCCGTTATTTGCCCAGCGTCGCCACCCAGCGCGCGCGGCAAGCACGCTTGCAGGATCGCGCGGGTTTGCAGGTGGTGTTGGATGCAGCCTTGGCTAGCACCGAATTCCGCAGCGACGCCTTCAATGACTTCGTCGACGACGTCGAGCGCGCACGCACGGCGACGCCGTTGCAGCCAAGTGATTTGAGAGGCACACCATTAGCCACTCGGCTGTCCGGCCTGCTACTGGTCTCGGCCGACCATGCAACCGCATTGGTGTCATTGAACGGGTTGCACGATCCTGCCGTTGTAGCGAAGGCAGTCGCGGCGCAAAACGCGCAACTCCTCGATCTCAAGCAAGCGTCGGAATCGCTGGTGCAGGCCTATCGCGAACGCGTGCTGATGGCGCTGGCGATCGCCGCGCTGTTGCTGGCGCTGACCGTGTGGATCGCGCTGCGCCAGCCACGCCGCGTGCTTCGCGTGTTGGCGCCGATGGCATTGAGCACGCTGTTGATCCTGGCAGTCTTGCGAGGCACCGGGGTGGAGTTGAACCTGTTCCACCTGGTTTCGCTGGTGCTGGCTGCGGGGCTTGGGCTGGATTACGCATTGTTCTTCGACCATGCCGGCGACGACTACAAGGATCAGTTGCGCACCTTGCATGCGGTGATCGTCTGCAGCATCACGACGTTGCTGGTCTTCAGCTTGCTTGCCCTGTCATCCATCCCGGTGCTGCGCGCCATTGGCAGCGCGGTGGCGCTCGGCGTGGTGTCGAACTTCGTGTTGTCCCTGCTGATCGTGCGTGGCGCAGGCACATCGGAACCGGCGGCGGACGCATGATTGGCCGCGAGCAGATCATGGCGATGATCCCGCATCAAGGCGCAATGTGCCTGTGGGATGAAGTGATCTCATGGGACTCAGAACACATCGTGCTTAACGCCGGCAATCATCGCGATCCGACCCATCCGCTGCGCAGCGCGGAGGGTCGTCTGCATGCGATCCACTTGTGCGAATACGGCGCGCAGGCGATGGCCGTCCACGGAGGCTTGCGCGCACACGCAGCGGGCGCGCGCGCGAAGCCCGGTTTTCTGGTCGCGCTGCGCGGTGTGGACTTGCAAATGGATCACATCGATCAGTTGCCGGGCTTGCTGCAGGGCACCGCCACGTTGCTGGTCGATGGTGAGGGCGGCTGGCAATATCAATTCCGGATCGAACACGAGGGCGCGCTGTTGGCAGAGGGACGCGCTGCGGTCATTCCGCAGCCAAGCGCCCATGTACAAACAACTGAAACAGGACAGGCAGAATGAGCATCGAGGGATCGGGCAAGCGCGCAATAGTGACCGGCGGTAGCGGTGATATCGGGTCGGCGATCTGCCGGCAACTGGCGGCCGATGGCTTGCATGTGGTCGTGCATGGCAATGCGAATCTCGACCGCGCCGAATCAGTCGTGGCGGACATTCGTCAGGCAGGCGGCAGCGCGCAAGCAGTCGCGTTCGATGTCGCTGATGGAGATGCCACCCGCGTCGCACTGGACGCATTGCTGGCGGACGGTCCGCTGCAGGTTGTGGTCAACAACGCAGGCATCCATGACGACGCGCCGATGGCGGGAATGACCGAAGCGCAGTGGCGCCGCGTCATTGATGTGTCCCTGCACGGTTTCTTCAATGTCACCCAGCCGCTGCTGTTGCCGATGGCACGCACGCGCTGGGGTCGCATCGTCAGCATCTCCAGCGTTGCTGCAGTGCTTGGCAATCGTGGGCAGGCGAACTACGCGGCTGCGAAGGCGGCACTGCACGGTGCAACCCGTTCACTTGCACGCGAGATGGCGTCACGGGGAATCACCGCGAATGTCGTCGCGCCCGGCGTCATTGCGGGTCGGATGGCGGACCAGGCGATTCCTGCCGAGATGATCAAGCAGATGGTGCCTGCGGCGCGTGCGGGGACGCCGGACGAGGTGGCCGCGCTGGTGCGTTTCCTGTGTTCGGATGCGGCGGGTTACATCAATGGGCAAGTGATTGGGGTGAACGGTGGCATGGGCTAGCCGGTTTCCGTCACAATCGAGGCCGGATCTCAGGGGAGCTTAATCAATGAAACTGCATATCGTGGCCAGCTTGGCCATGTTGTTCGCCATCGCTTCGGTGCCCGTGTCTGCTTTCACGGGCGACAATCCAGACGGCCAGCCCGCAGCTAGCGAGAACCCGCCGCCGAAGATGGCGCTGGACAGCTTTCAGCGCTTCCAAATCGAACCGATCGCGATGGGCGCGCCGTTCGCCGGGCAGAAAGGCAACGAAGCCGCGAAACTGAAGTTGCAGGCCAATCTGGATCTGCGTGCAAACCCACTGCTGGCCGAATGGAATGCCAAGCCCGCCAGCGATGCCCCGCGCACCTTGAAGATCCAGCCATCGATTCGCTATGTCCGCTTCATCACCGGCGGCAAGCGCTTCTTTGCCGGCGCCCTGGCAGGTGGCTCCTCGATCCTGGTCAATGTCAACATGATCGATGCCGCGACCGGTGACGTGATCGCGTCACCCGAGTTCTACCAGCATGCCAACGCGATGGGTGCCGCCTATTCCTTCGGCGCCACCGACAAGACCATGCTGATCCGGATTTCGAACATGACCACCGAATACCTGCGCAAAAATTACTCGCAGGCCGTGGGTAGCTCGGTGAGCGTGGCCCCCAAAGTCGAGGGCGATGGTACCGGCAAGGAGTAGGCCCGAGCTTGCGCCGCGTCAGGCTACGACGGCGCGTGCATACCACACATCATCCAGCAGGCGCTCGCCATCGGCGGGCGCCTGCACACGTTCTATCACCAAATCATCCAACGCCAAATCCTTGCGTAGATCGACCTGGCTGCGGGCTTCGGCGCGCAGCTCGAAGGCAAGTCGTTCGAGTTGCGCGATATTGCCGCGCATGCGATGCAGGAATGCGGGTGTGTCCAGCTGGTCGGCGAGCGCACGGTTGAGTTCGGCGAACCATGGTAGTGCGGACTGGTCCAACAATCGTGGGGTCGCGGTATTGTCCGTTGGAGACGCTTCGTGCCATACGCGCAGGAAATCCTGCATCGCAGCATTGAGTGCTTTCGCACGCGCGAGCTCATTCCGCAGCCGCGCCATCACGGTCAGGTCGGCGATCCGGCCGCCGCAGAAAAGCGGCGCGAGCACGCCCCAGTAATAGGTGTAATCCCAAGCGACCTTCAGCGGCATCAGCAGGGGATCACCAAACAGGTCGTACTGACCGTGGTACATCGCGAGCGTGCTTTCGTAAAACGAAAAGTAGAGGCTTTCGTAGACGCCCACGTATGCATCGATGGGCTCGCCGGCGCGATCTTTGGTAATGAGTTCGGTGATGTAGGTGTTGGAGATCGCGATGAAATCGCTGCCCGGCGAATAAAACGGGTCGAGGAATACTCCGGCTTCGCCTGTCAACGCCCAGCGCTGCGGCGAGAACACTTGCGCGCAGTCATAGCTGAAGTCGCGGAAGAAGGCAAAGTCCATGGGTTTCACGCCGGCAAGCGCCTGCGCCAAGCGGGGCTGGTGCTTTTGCAGCCACGTCATGGTCTTGTCGAACGTGTTCATCGTGTCCAGCGGATGTGCGACGGCATCGCAGACGATGCCCACCGAATGCGCGCCGCTCGCCAGCGGGATCAACCAGAGCCAATAGCCGGGGCCGCATAGATGGTTGGTGGAACGCCAGCGGTCTGGCGGCGTGCAGACACCAAGCCAGGCGGCGTCATCGCTCCAGTCGTGCGGATCGATCCGCCCCGGCACGCGGAACCAGACCGCGTTCGCATTGTGGTCGTTGGCCTTGGCCAGGCCGAGCTTGCGCTTGACCAGGCCGACGCGACCGCTGGCATCGATCAACCAGCGCGCCTGCAGCGCATGGCCGCCAGCGGTGTCTTCATAATTCACCGTATGCAGGCGGTCGCCGGCAGGCTGGCCATCGTCATCGATGGGCTCGAAGCTGCGCACGCGGGCGCCGGCATGCAGGTGCACCCCGGCATGGCGTGCGCGCTCGGCCAGCATGTTCTCGAAGCGGCCACGGTCGAGTTGCCAGGCCGGGAACGGCAGGAAGGTGCTTGCGCCAAGTTCGGTGCAGCCGTCGATGTCCATGCGGCCGTCCGAGAAAAAGAAACGGAAGCCGAATTTCTTGATCTGCGCCTGTTCCATGTGTTCGCGCAAGCCCAGCACTTCGGCGAAATACCAGGCGCCGATTTCCACCGTGGATTCGCCGATCTTGAAGGCCGCCTCGCGCACAGGATGCTGTTGGCGTTCGATGACGCAGACGTCGATCGACGGATCGCGGCGCTTGAGTTGCAGCGCCAGCGTGAGGCCGGCCAAACCCCCACCCATGATGATGACGTCGTGCAGCGCTGCGTCATCCATAGCCACGTCATGCAAGGCTGAGTCATGCATGGTCGCTTCGCTCATTGCACTCACTGCCCTGCACGTCCACCTTGCGGCTGGCGCGCGTCGCCGAATTCGCCGCTGGGATCATCGATGACAGGCGGATTGGCCTGGGCTTGTTTATGCACTTGCCAGAGGCCGCCGCGGCGCACGCATTGGGCGACGATATGACTGGTGATCCGCCACAGGTCGCGCAATGGGCGGAAGTGGCTGGGCCGGAACGTGGGCGCTCCGTGCACGTCGTTGTAGCGTGCCTCGATTGGCACCGACACGCAGCGCGTGCCCAGCCGCTGTGCCGCCGACATCACGATCTGCGCTTCAAATACGAAGTCTTCGCCGGGAATGTCGGTCAGTGCGCACACTGCGGCCGGATACAGGCGTTGCCCGCTCTGGCTGTCGGCGACCTGATAGCCGGTGCCCCACGCAATGCCCCAGTCGCCGAATTCGTTGGCAAGCCGCCGATAGGTCGGTTGGTTGGCCCGCTTGCGCAGGCGCGCACCGATCACGATCCAGCCGGGATGCCGATTGGCGGCAGCCAGCAGGCGCGGGATGTCATTGCCGTCGTGCTGGCCATCACCGTCCATCGTGAGCACCGCAAGGGCATCGTGGCGCAGCGCCTCGGCGAAACCGTCACGCAGGCCCGCGCCCTTGCCCATGCGCGCAGCATGGCTAATCACCGTGATGGGCAGGTCGGCGACTGCCTTGACCGTGCCATCGTCGGAGCCGTCATCGACAAGGATCACCAAGTCGGAATGCGCCAACGCACGCTCCACGACTTCGCGGATGCGCAGCGCTTCATTCAGCGCAGGAATCACCACCGCCACGTTACTGCGGTCGAGGAGGGATATTTGCGTGGCGTCTGCATGCGTCATGACAGGGGTCCACGAGTGATGGTGATATGCACGGCCTGCAAAGGCCCTGCGTGCAGCCAAACTTCGTCGGCACCGCTGGCCAGCGCCTCGAACAGTGGCAGCATCGGCGCCATCGCGTTGGTGCCAACGTATCCGGCCAGCTTGCCCAGCGCCACAGGTGCGGGTGTGTTGAGAAATTCGACTTGCACCCGCGCGACCGGATTGGCGGCATGGGACGCAAGGACCAGCGCGCCACCCAACAGATTTTCGCTTGAAGAGATGGACGCCAGAGGTCCCGTGGATGTGCCGTCGTACGCCGCAAGCAGCACGGTTGGCTCACCACTTTGCAATTGCGACAAGGCTTCCAGTAATCCCAGTGCGAACGTGCCATCGCCGCTGCTGAGTGCGGTGGCGGGCTGGTTGCAGCCGGTGCCAATGGTCCAGTAACCGGCGGCGGCGTTGTGTACCGAGTTGTGGAATTTCGTCGGTGAGATCGCGCGCGGATCTTCGGTCAAGGTCGCGCACATGTAATCGGTAATCGCGAGGTCGCCATGCATGGACACAAAGACTGACGGCAACGTCGCGGGATCCACGCCTGCGGCTTCGCACGCGGCCAGTGCCACTTCCAGGGCCACGGCCACGGTTTCCGGTGCGCGCCTGCGTTCATTCGCGGCCAGCAGTCGCGACGCTGGCTTGTCTGGCGCAGCTTCATCGGTGGCGCCATTGCGCAGGTAATCACACGCCGCCGCCCATGACGGCAACCCACGTGTCCAGAAACCAATCCCGGCGATGTCGACGCTGAGCACGGTCATGCGCCCACTCCGAACACCAGCGAGCAGTTGTTGCCACCGAACCCGAACGAATTGTTCATCGCATACCGAATCTTTCGCTGGTCAGCCTGCAGGCGAATCTGTGGCCCACAGGCAGGGTCGCGTTCGCGGCTGTTCATCGTGCCGGGCAGTTGGCCCTCTGATAGCGCAATCAGTGCGATCACTGATTCCACAATACCCGCTGCGCCCAGCGTATGGCCGGTCCAGCCTTTCGTGGAGCTTGCATGGAGACTGTCGGGGAACAGTGCGGCAACGGCGGCGGCCTCCACGGCATCGTTTGCCGGGGTGGCGGTGCCGTGCAAGTTCAAATAGCCGACGGCACTCGCATCGATATCGGCGCGGGCCAACGCATCGCTCATGGCCAGGCGCGCGCCCAGCCCTTCGGGATGCGGGGCGGACATGTGGTGGGCATCGCTGGATTCGCCATAACCGCACAACAGCAGCTCGGCATCATGGCCACGTTCGAGTACCGCGAAACCACCCGCTTCGCCAAGCGACAGGCCATTGCGCGCGACATCGAACGGACGGCAAGGATCTGTAGACACCAAGCCCAGCGAATTGAAGCCATACAGCACGCTGCCGCACAGGGTATCTACGCCGCCGACCAATGCGGCATCGACGAGCCCGCATTGAATCAGTCGCGCCGCTTGGGCGAACACCTTGGCACTCGAAGAACAGGCGGTGGCTACGGTGACGCATGGCCCAAGCAAGCCCGTCGCCGCCTGCACGAAGCCGCCCAGGGAGTGCGGGGTGTGTACGCGCGAACGGGCGAGGTCGGCAGGGAACGCGCCATCGATCAATCCTGCATAAGCTTCTTCGGTGGCTCCGATGCTGGAAGTCGAGGTGCCGATGACAATCGCGACGCGCTCCGCGCCGTATTTCGCGCGCATGGCCATGGCGGCATCCAACACGCCGTCATGTTGCAACGCCAGCCACGCCAACCGATTGTTGCGGCATTCCCAACCCGCCAGCGCTGCCGGCAACGGGCTGTCTTCGACGCCATCCACGCGACCGATCCACGTCTCCAGGCCGGCATCACCGAAATCGTTGCGGCGCAAGCCGCTGCGGGAATCGCGCAGCGCCTCGCCCAATGAGGCGCGACCCTGGCCGGTGGCAGTGGTCGCCGTCCAGGCGCGGATCGCCAACGGCGGCATGGCGTTAGGTCTTGCTGCAGGGGGCACGCGGGACTCCATCTATGACATTGGAGTATAGCGACGCCGTACCACTGCGATCCCCGGGGCCACACCTTCGGCACGGGCCAGTGTTCGTGCGTCGCGGTAGGATCAGCCACTGACGCGCGCGGGCGCGAAACCCGATCAAGTGAGGACACCATGGGGCACGAGAATGTCAGGCACTTCCACTTCTTGCTGGGGACGATGCTGGTGACCGGCATGGGCGTGGGCAGTGCACAGGCGCAGCAGGTCACCGCCGCGGACTACCAGCGCGCGGCCAGCATGCTGGGTGACCGCACCGGCCCACTGGTGGACAACAGCGTCAGCAATGGCAGCTGGCTGAATGATGGCAGCCTGGTCTATGCGCTGGCCGCGGGCGGCAAGACCACGTACCTGCGGCTGGATCCACGTACTGGCGTGTCCAAGCCCGCATTCGATGCGCAGGCACTGGCCGATGCGATCAACTTGGCCAATCCCGATGCCAAGCGCCCAGCCAATGCGACGAAGTTGCCGTCGTTGCAGATCACCCGCGACGCCGATGGCCGTCTGCGCATGGCCACCCAGGCGGGTACATACCTGTGCGCAGAGGCGGGCTGTTCTTCGGTGCCCGCACCGGAAACCGGTTCCGAACCCGCTGCCGCCTCGCCCGATGGCAAGCGCGGGGCGTTCATCCGCGACGGCAACCTGTGGCTGCGTGAAGTCGTCACCGGCAAGGAAACCCAGCTGACCTTCGATGCCAAGCCCGACTTCGGCTACGCCACCGACAACGCCGGCTGGAAACACACCGACAACGCCATCGTGGTGTGGTCGCCGGACGGCAAGAAGATCGCCACCTTCCAGCAGGACCAGCGCAAGACCAGCACCATGACCTTGGTCGGCACCAATGTCGGTGCACCCAAGGTGCAGCAGTGGAAGTACCCGTTCGTGGGCGACAAGGACATCACCATGATCGAACGGGTGATCATTGACCTGTCCGCTGCAAAACCGCACCTGATCCGCCTGCAGATGCCGCCTGACCAACATCGCTCGACATGTGCCGATGACATCGCGTGCGGCAATGGTTGGGAAGATGTGCAGTGGGCGAAGGATGGCAAGACCCTGGCCTTCGTCAGCACCGACCGTGGCCACAAATCCGCGACCTTGCATGTGGCGAATGCGCAGACCGGCGCGGTCCGCAAGGTATTCGAGGAGACCGTGGCCACCCAGTACCAAAGCGCGCCCGCGCTGGATTCCGTGAACTGGCGCTTCCTGCCGGAGAGCAACGAGTTCATCTGGTTCAGCCAGAAATCCAACTGGGGCCACCTGTACCTGCATGACCTGACGACCGGCAAGCAGAAGCGCCAGCTCACCAGCGGCGACTGGAACCTGACCCAGATCGGCCACCTGGATACGGCATCGCGCACCCTGTGGTTCCGCGGTGTGGGTCGCGAAGCCGGCGACCCGTACTACGTGCACTACTACAAGGTCAGCCTGGATGGCGGCGACGTCAGCCTGCTCACCCCGGAAGACGCAAACCACGTGATCACCCCATCCGACGATGGCACGGATTTCGTCGACGTATATTCAACCATCGACAGCGCTCCGGTCGCGGTGGTACGGGACGGCAACGGCAAGCAGCTCGCCGAACTCGCCAAGACCGACCTGACCCGCCTCAAGGCCGCCGGTTGGGTGGCGCCGATGTCCTTCATGGTCAAGGCGCGTGATGGCAAGACTGATATTTACGGGCATATGTTCAAGCCGTCGAATTTCGATCCGAAGAAAAAGTACCCGATCATCGACTACATCTACCCGGGTCCGCAGGTGGGTTCGGTGCGTTCGCGCAGTTTCGTGCCGGCGCATGGTGATAACCAGGCCTTGGCCGAACTCGGCTTCATTGTGGTGGCCATCGATGGCATGGGCACGCCGCTGCGCAGCAAGTCCTTCCAGGACGCGTGGTACGGCGACATGGTCGACAACACCCTGCCGGACCAGGTGACCGCGCTGAAACAGCTGGGCGCGACGTATCCGTGGATCGACCTCGACCGCATCGGCATCTGGGGTCATTCGGGTGGCGGCAATGCGACCTCGACCGCAATGTTTACCTACCCGGACTTCTTCAAGGTCGGCATTTCCGAATCCGGCAACCACGACAACCTCAGCTACGAGGACGACTGGGGTGAGCGCTACCACGGCCTGATGGCCACCAAGGCGGACGGCAGCAGCAACTACACCAGCCAGGACAACGCCAGCCGCGCCAAGAACCTCAAGGGCAAGTTGTTCCTGCTGCACGGCTTGATGGATGACAACGTGCCGCCGCAAAACACGTTGATGGTAGTTGACGCGCTGATCAAGGCGAACAAGGACTTCGACCTGCTGCTGTTGCCGAACGCGCGCCACGGCTATGGCGTGGACAGCTATTACGTTACCCGCCGGCGCTGGGACTATTTCGTCAAGAACCTGATGGGCGCGATGCCGC
>JBDSGA010000086.1:0-34605 GCA_039919235.1 Thermomonas sp.
GGCGACAACGTCGACCAGAACCACGGCATCAACATCACCAAGCGTGCGATGGAAGCGCCGTTGCGCGAGATCGTCGCCAACTGCGGTGAAGAGCCGTCGGTCGTGCTCAACCGCGTCAGCGAAGGCAAGGGCAATTTCGGCTACAACGCCCAGACCGGTGAATACGGCGACATGATCGAGTTCGGCATTCTGGACCCGACCAAGGTCACCCGCACCGCGCTGCAAAACGCCGCGTCGATCGCGGGCCTGATGATCACCACCGAAGCGATGGTGGCCGAGGCTCCGAAGAAGGACGACGGCGGCGCTGGCGGCATGGGCGGCGGTGGTGGAATGGGCGGCATGGGCGGCATGGATTTCTGATCCAGTCCCAACTGCACTAAATGCGACACACGAAAACCCCTGCCGCGAGGCGGGGGTTTTTGTTTTTTGAGTTAGGGATTTGGTACCTGGCTGCGTTGGGGGCGATACCCACCGCCAGGGTTGAAAGCAGGCGCACGCATCTCCTAGAAAAACGGCGACACCCAACGGCACTGAACCTCACTTGGTTTCTCCCCGCTCCGCAGGGACCCCTGCAGTCTTCTTTCGCGACCCGAGCAGCCTAAAACACCAGACGCCGCTGTAGTAACTGGTCGTGTGCAGGCGCGGCCATCGGCTCGATCTGTTCGACAGGTGACGATTGTTTGCTGCTGGATGACCGGATTACCCGGCATAGGCCGATATGTCAGGGGACACCGCCCGATACCCAACGTCCGGAGACGCCATGATCCTCTCAGTCCGAATTGCCAGCCTGTGTCTGTGCCTGGCCTTCCTCGCACCCGCTGCCCGCGCCGCTGACCCGTCTGAGCTGCCCGACGGCACCGACATCAAGGGCGCCGCCGACCATCCGTTGATTCAGCGTTTCGACGGATCGAGCATCCGCTATTACCAGAAAAAGGCCTTCGACGAGATGGTGATCGGGCTTAGTTCGGCTCAGGCCGACAAGCCGAAAACAACGACGGCCGAAGGGCCGCGTACCACCCTCGTCTACGTCATGCCCAAGGACGTGTCGACGCTGGAGGCGCTGCGCGGCTACCAGAACGAACTGGCGAAACTGGGCAAGGTCACCGTCCTGTTCAAAGGCGTCTATAGCGAGGGCCGGGAAGAACTCGACAACGGCATCAACCAGTTCATGAACATGGTCTATGGCGATGTCGCGGGCGCTTCCAGCTGGATGCGATGGAACCCCGAATATCGCTACTCGGCCTTCAAGGTGGCGCTCCCGGAGGGCAACCTCTATCTGTCGATCTATGCCGGGTTGAATACCGGGAACGGGAGCGCGGATTTCTCTACCGTTCCGAAAGGTCGCGTCGGCGTACGCCTGGATATCGTCGAACCCAAGGCGATGGCATCGCGGATGGTCACGGTGGAGTCTGCGGAGATGGCCGCCGAGATCAAGAAGAACGGTAGCGTTTCGCTGTACGGAATCCTGTTCGACACCGGCAAGGCCGACCTGAAGCCCGACTCTGTGCAGGCCCTTCAGGAGATCGGCAAGCTAATGGCGTCCGACGCCAAGCTCAAGCTGCTGGTGGTCGGGCACACCGACAACGTCGGCGGTTTCGAGTCCAATCGTGAGCTGTCGCAGCGGCGTGCCAAGTCGGTGGTTGCCGCGCTGGTCGCCGAACAGAAGGTCGCTGCAGCACGCCTGCAGAGTTTCGGCGCGTCCTATGCGGCGCCGGTTGCAAGCAATGCGGCTGAAGCCGGCCGCGCCAAGAACCGTCGCGTCGAACTGGTATCGTTTTGAACGCGCGCCTAAGTCTACTGGCGTTGGTGCTCGCACTCCCCGCTGCGTCAGCCGTCGCATGCCAACCCGGGACGCGGTGTCTGTCAGCGCCGCACCCGGAGTTGCCGGTTTCTGTCGTGAATATCCCACTGCGGGCGGGCCTGGTGCTGGTCACCGCGGTCACGCGCCCCGCAGGCGACATCAAGACCACGTTGCGCGTCACCGCGGTGATGCCAACGATGCTCAAGCTCGCGTTCACCGGCCGCAAGGCTGACGGCAGTCCGCTCACCACCACGCGCACCGTACGTCTGCAGGACATCGCCGACGCGCGCGGTATCCGGCCCAACTTCGTCGATGGTGCCACCGAGTTCTTTCCCGGTAATACCGCGTTCGGCACCTCCACCCAGGTACTGGGTGAGCTGAAAAAGTCCGGCACCAGCAAGCTAACCATCGATGTCGGCGGCTTGAGCATGGGCACTGGCGTGGCCGGCGCCGGTCTGGGGCGCGAACTCGACGGCATGCTGGATGAGATGGGCGGTTTCGCGGCCATTACCGAAGCACTGGAAGGCGCCGCAGCGCGCGGCGCCATCAGCGAGAGCGAGCGCGCCGATGCGGCCGGGACCATGGCGGAAATCGATCAGTTGCAGATGGCCACAGGCGCCTTGCGCGCTGCCGGCAAGACGAAACTGACAGTGATGGTCAATGGCCAGAAGCGGGAGCTTCCCGGAGTGATCGCCAAGGGCCGCATCCAGACAGACAAGGAAGCCTATGAGGTTGAACTGGTGTTCCTGGATGACTCCGCCAATCCATTGACGCTCAGCAGCCATATCGGCAGCGAACGCACGCAGTTGCTGAGCATCGACTACCCGGTGGCCAAGTAATGCGCGTCCGGTATGACTTGCTGATCGCCGCAGGTTTTCTGCTCTCGGGGCATGCGAACGCAGCGGTCACCCGCATCCCGCTGGTGGAGGGGCTGGTTGAGGTCATCGCGATACAGGAGACGGCTGGGGATAAAGAACGGATCGTGACGATCAGCCGTGCTGATAACGCAATCGTGGAGTACACGGTGATCTTCCGCAAGATGGGCGCAAACGGCATGATCACCAGCACGGGAACGAGGGAAGTCAGGCGCGTAGACCTTGCGAAGTCCAACCGTCGCAATGACCTTTTCCAGGCAGGTGATCCGCCGAAGTTTCCGGGCAGTACGATGACGCAAATTTCCGCGTCGATGCTGGCCGAGCTAAAGGCCACCGGGAGTACGGATTATATCCTCGGCACGACCACGGAAGCACCGAGCGGCTTCGTGGCCATTCGTGCGGGCCGAAAGTATTTCCGCGGGAAGCTGGTCCGCGTCCAGCGCGGCGTGGTGCCGATCTCGGTGGTCGTCAACGGAACACCGACCCGGCTGGACACGATCCACGTCAAGGGGCGACTCACTGTCGGCAACGACAGCGTGGACATGGAGATGTGGGTGCTGGACGACCCCCTAAACGCGGAAATTCTGCGAGTCCGGAACCGTCACGGCGTCGCCCAGACGATCCGTTTCGATTTTCCGGTCGCCGAGCCGTTAGCGGCCCAGCTGCAGTTTGCGCTCGCCGGTGGCCCTGGAGTGATTGGTGGGTTCGGCGGCGGGAGTGGAGCCAGTGGTGGGGGAAGCCCCGGCGGCACCTGTCGCGCCAGCTTGAGCGGCATCTACTTCGATTTCGCGCAGGCCACGCTCCTGCCGCAGTCCACGGGCACGTTGAAGGCGGTCGCCGAGGTGATGACCGCCAACCCCGGCTGGTCGTTGCGCATCGAGGGCCACACCGACAACGTCGGCGGTGGGCCATTCAACCTGACACTTTCGCAGCGCCGCGCCGCGGCGGTGCGGGACGCATTGATCGCGCGATTCAAGGTGCCTGCCGCGCGGCTGGCGGCAACCGGCTTCGGCTTGACCAGGCCGGTCGCCAGCAACGACAGCCTGGATGGGCGTGCCGCCAACCGCCGCGTCGAACTTTCCCGAACCTGCCCATGAACCTGACCGAGGCTCCCATGAAACGTCAACGTATCTTGCTTGCCACGCTTGCCACGCTTGCACTATTGAGCTTCGCCCTGACGGCGTGCAACAAGCCAAACACCGCGCCGGGCACGGCAACTGGCGGCCTGGCCGACTCGGCCGATACGGCCGCCGCGGACCTGTCTGGCACTCAGGCCAGCGCTGCGGATCCGGAAGATCCCTGCCGGCTGCTGACGGCGGCGGAAGTCGAGGCGGTGCTCGGCTCGAAGCTGATCGGACCGCCCTATCGTGGCTCCAACCCGATTGGCGATAGCGCCGGTTGGCCGCAGGATGACGGTTCTGTGTGCTGGTACGTCGGCAAGGACAACCGCAACCTCACCGTGCAGGCCGCCTGGGAAAATGCCGGCGCCATTACCGCTGCCGTCAGCCGCGAGCTGGCCAAGGGCGAAAGCGCCAGCGGGGGAATTCTGAAGCTTCAAGACGGCACGGAGCTGGTCGGCGACTGGGACGAAGCCAAGCTGAGCGGCTGCTGCGCCTTCCAGGCGATGCTTGGCGACGCCTCGGTCGAGATCAATTTCGGCGGCAGCCAGGTCACGGAAGAGCAAGCCGGGCAACTGGCGAACAAGGCGCTCGCGCGCCTGACGCAACCGCTCGCGGTAAGCGGCATGGCCGGCAACGCCGCAGCCCAGAAGCGGGAGGACGCGCGATATGCCCCGGCAGAGGGTTGTGCATACTGGACGGTCGCCGATTTCCAACGGCTGCTGGGCAGCGACGAGGCGCCTGTTATCAACTCCAGCGGCCGGGACTGCCACGTCACCTACAGCGGCGCACGCGGCCGCAGAGAGATGGAGATCACGGTGACGCCACGCAACGGCTACCGCACCTTCCGGGACGAGAACGCAACCTACGCCGGCGCCGCGCGCGGCATTAGCGCCGACAACGAGGGCAGCGTCACGCTCAGGGAGGCCAAGGTCGTCGAAGGGCCGTGGGAAGCGGCGGAGGACGGTCCGATCCAGTTCAACGCGGTCCGCCACGACGTCTCCATCGCACTGCGCCATGGCGGCCTGAGCATCGAACAGATCCGCGCGATCGTCGGCCATGCCTTCGACCGCATCGATGCGGAGGCGACGCCATGAACTCCCGGATTGTCGGCGCCCTGATCGGATGGCTGCTGCTGGTCGGGGTGGCGCAAGCGCAGGTCGAGGAGATCGAAGCGCCGATCACGGCCACCGCGACTCCGGTGCTGGGCCTGCCGGGAGCTGCCATAAAGCTCGCCGGCGAGACGCCTGCCGCCCAACCGGGCGCCAAGGTCAGCCTCGTCATCACCATCACCCCGACACCTCAACAGGCTGGCGGCGACACCGAACCGCTCAAGCGCGAAGCCCTTATCGATGCGAGCGGTCGCTGGTCCTTGACTCTGAAAGAGACCGCGGCCGTCGGTCGCTATTCGGTCGTCGTGATTGCTCCGGACGGCAAGGGCCATGCAAAGACACAGTTCGATATCGCTAAGGTCGACCAATACGTTGAATTGGCGCGGAAATATGCTTTGGCCATGAAGCTCAGCGTGAATGCCACCATCGTTGCGCTGGACGGCCGGATGGAGGAGTTGATCCAGGGCTTGCCGGAAGGTACCGAAAAAGCGGAGACGAGGCGGCGATACACGATCATCAGGCGCAAGCTCGTTGCGATAATCAACCATCCTCCGATTCCGATTCCGTTGCCACCCAGCCCTCCTGGCCCTCCTGGCCCCCCTGGCCCCGACCCTACCCGGGATCCGCCCCCAATCGATCCGATTATTGACGCGACAGAAGAATCCGATCGGATCCGCGCAGCGATTAAAGCATCCCGTTTCGGAGCGGAGACATGCCAGCGGCTGGACACGATTGTCGAGGCGTTGAACTTCACGTCTACGCTGATGAATTTTGTGGGCAAGCCCATCGACATCATGTTGGCTCACTTGTCCGACAAGGTGAACCCTGCTGTGATCGAAGAGGACCAGAAGCTCAGTACCGAGGACAAGTTCATCAAGTCAGAGAAGGTCAAGGTGGCGGTCGCCGCTTTGCGCGGAAGCAAGAGTCTGGTCAACAGCGTCCCCGGCTTGGCATTCGACCTGGCGAACTACGTCACCAAGGATTTCTACGGGAAGGTCTGCACCCGCTTCGAGGGTCCGTTCACCGGAACCTTGTCGATCGAGTACTACACGACAAGTACCAGTCGGGATGCCTACTGGAGTTACATCATCAAGATTGGCGGGATGATGAGCCTGAGCCAGCCCAAATACTTCAATGGCTTGCCCGGCAGCATCATGATCGGGCGCGTTGACGGCGCGGCGATTGGCTATGAAGTCTCCGAAGATACGCTGAAGCTGATTCCTGCGATGCGTGACCGGCTCATGTACCGCAAGCTGATTGCCCCGCGAGCGGAGATTCCGCTTCCGCCAATTGAAATGGGCGCGCTGTTCAACACGATGGCGCACCCGCTTGGGTTTCAGTCGACCATGCGTGGAGTGCGCAAGGGAGACCAGGTGGTAGTGAACTTCGACGAACCGGCGCTGCGCGACATGGATCCGAAATTCAACCGTGCATTGCTGATCCATGTGTTCAACGGCGGACTGATCCCGGTCCTCAACTACCAGACGCTGCCCATGCAGGGCGGGCACTACATCCTGACGCGCGGCATGCGCAAGGACGCCGTGCTGAACCTGACGACCGAGGGCAAGGAGCAGCATCTCAAGAACAAGTTCACCCGCAAGGAAGACACCGGCGATATCAGCCTGCGTTGGGATGTCGAGGTCGACCTGTGCAACCCGGCGTGCAGTACCACCACCATTCGCCGCGTAAAGGCCTGGTGGGACGCAGGTGAGGCCAAGCGGAAGAAAGAATGAACACCACTGTTTAGATGCTCGTGAAACCAACGCTCAATACGCGGTCACCTTATTAGCGTTGCGTCTATACCCACCTACGACGCTGCCCACCCGTAATTCACTTATTCCACTGCCTTAGGAGCTTCATCATGTTGAATCGCCGCGTATCTCTGGTCTCTGTTTTGTTCCTCCTGATCACAACGACTGCGACCGGTTGGGCAACAGCCCGCTCTCCTGCAAAGTTTCCAACGCTCGGTGGAGAGCCCGGCAACGACCTCACCTGCGAGCCAATACCTGATGCAGCGAAAGGCCACTTCGTGTGCGAGGACAAGGAAAGTTACGACCGTTGCAAGATGCTCGAGAGCACCGGAAAGGTGCACGTGAATGGCGCGAAGGAAGCGACGCCGGTGGTCAAATGCCAGCAGGGCGGTTAAGTCTGCAAGACGCAGTATCGGTGGCAAGCAACGCCACCGAGGCGGACTGACCAAGGATGGTCGCGTCGAACTCCTGTTGTTTATTTAGCCGCGCAGATGCGCTGTGACCGGAAACCAGATTGCGAGGAGGGGTAGCAATGAAAGCAAGGGTGGCGCTGTCATTGATCTTCATTTGGGCAGCCACAGGCTGCTCCGACAAGCCAGCCCAGCAAGCTTCGGTTCCGCCACCACGACCGCCGAGTGCTGCACCCGTCTGGGAAATCGGCGATGACATCGCGGGCAAGACGGTGATGATCGACGGCAAGCAGGAAGTGATCCCTGACGATATGGCCGAGAGCAAACGCAAGATGGACGCGGTCGCGAAGGAGACTCTGGACGAAATGGACGCACTCGAGAAGCGGAGGCTGGAGCGATTCCAGGACCCGGACATGCAACCCTGACCGTCCGTAAAACCCCGGATTTGCGTATCTTCAGCAAAGGGGCTTACTCAGGAAACCATCGATGACCGCCGTGGATGACGCGCACTGGGCCGAGACCTCTGCTCTGTTCGACCAATTGCTCGACACGCCCCCGGGCGGGCGCGATGCGCTGCTCTTGCGCGCCAGGGCTTCGCCCGAGGCAAAGCAGCAAGTCGCGCGGATGCTGGCGACGCTCGACAGCCCCGGCAGCTTCCTCGACCAGCCGCCACAGATGTCGGGCGCAGCCGACCCGGCCGAGGCCTACAGCTCGCTGGATTCCGGCACTGGGGTCGGGGTTTTCATCGTGGAACGCCTGATCGGACGCGGTGGCATGGGCGAGGTTTACCTGGCCCATCGCGCGGGTGCGGATTTCGATCAGCAGGTGGCGCTGAAGCTGCTGCGGCCGGAAGCGATCAGCAACCGCGTGCAACTGGAAAACGAGCGCCGCGTCCTCGCCGGGCTCGACCATCCCGGCATCGCGCGGCTGATCGACGGCGGCCTGGCCGCCGATGGCCGCCCATACATGGCTATGGAATACGTTGCCGGCCTGGACTTGGTGAGTTACGCCGCTGCGAATGCGCTGGATCTCGGCGCGCGGCTCGCCTTGTTCCGGCAGGTGTGCGACGCGGTGGACTTCGCCCATCGCAACCTGGTGGTGCATCGCGACCTGAAGCCGGCCAACATCCTGGTGGATTCCGCGGGCCGCGTACGCCTGCTGGACTTCGGCATCGCCCGGCTGATCGACGACTCGGACGCCTCGACACAGGCTTTGCTGACGCCCGAATACGCTGCGCCAGAGCAGTTCGATGGCGCGCCCATTACGTTGGCGACGGACGTTTTTTCGCTCGGCGTGGTGTTGTATGAGTTGCTGACCGGCGTGCGTCCGTGGAACGTGGGAAGTCTGAGCCTCAGCGGCGGTGCGACACGTCGATTCTCGACGCCGCCGCTGCCACCCAGTGCGGCCCGAACGATCGCGGGAAACATTCGACGCAAGGATCTGCAGGGCGATCTCGACGCAATCGTCATGAAGGCCATGCGGCCCGAACCAGCGCAGCGGTACCCGGGGGCGGACGCGCTTTGGCGGGACATCGAAAGGCATCAACGGCGCGAGCCCGTCGAGGCGCGCGGCGACGCGCGTGGCTATGCGCTGCGCCGCTTCCTGAGCCGCCATCGGTTCGCGTTTGCCGCCATCGCGGCAGTGTTCCTGGCGCTGGGCATCGGCTTGGTTGGCACCGTATGGCAGGCCCGCGAAGCGCGGCGCGAGCGTGACCAGGTACTTCAGGAAATGGCGCGCGTGGACGCGGTCAAGAGCTACCTGCTGCTGATGTTCCGCACCGCGGGTGAAAACGCCGGGGATGAATCCATCACTGCCAAGCAGGTGTTGGACCAGAGTGCCCGGCGGCTGGCTGCGCAATACCAGGACCAGCCTGCCACATATGGCGAATTGGTCGAGACGCTCGGCTCCCTCTACGTTTACATGAACGATTACGACGGCGCCGTTCCCTTGCTGGAGCGTTTCCTCGCCTCGCCCAAGGCACCGGCGACGAAACGCGCCGACGTCGAGGCACTGCTGGCTGAAGCCGAGTTGCGGCGAGGCAACACTGCCCAGGCACGAACGCTCCTTGATCGCGCGCAGGCGTTCTGGAAACGCGATCCGGCGAACAATCGCAGGGCGCTGGTGGGCAGCCGCCAACTGGAAGCGCAGATCCAGAAAGAAGAGTCCGGCTTGCCCGTCTCCCTGAAGACGCTGCAACGGGCGCTGCTTGAGCACGACGAATACTTCGGACGTCGGAACACCGAGACGGCCAACGTGCTCAATAGCCTCGGCATTGCCTACCAGGCGAACGGCGAGATCGACAAGGCCGACGCCGCATTTCGCGACAGCTGGGCTGTGTATGAGGCGATTGACAATGTGCGCAGCGCCGGAGCACTGCTGGTGCTGGGCAACTGGGCGACGGTGGCATACCGCAAGAACGAATTCGATCGCGCCGAAAAGCTACTGGTGCAGGCAAGCACGCTGCGCAAGGAACTTTACGGGCCGTCCGCTGCACTAGCGGCGATGCAGGCGAACCTGGGCAAGATCATCCTGCGCGCGAAGAGACCGCGCGACGCGCTCGTCCAGCTCGAGCCGGCGTATGCGATGGCGCGCCAGTACACCGGCGAACACAGCACCCTGACCATCGCGGTGATGCAAAGCCTGGTCGAAGCAAAGTTACAGCTGCGACAGCTCGGGCCGGCGGCAGAGATGCTCGAGCAAGCCAAGGCGGCGGCGCGCGCGCACTCCGGCGAGGATCAAGTCATGTACGCAATATGCCTCGGACTGGAAGCGAGGCTGCAACAGGCCAATGGCAACGGCAGGCAGGCACGGATTCTCGCGGACCAGATGGGGGCAAAGCTGCAGGCCTTGGGCCAGGCCGGGGCCCCCTATGCGCCTGAAGTCGAGCGTCTACGGAACGAACTGGCGGGAAACAGCGGCGCCGCGCCGCCGCGCTAGCCGGCTTGGAGTTCGACCGCCAGCCAGGCCTTGGCCTTGAGCCAGTCGCGACGCACGGTACGCTCGCTGATGGCGAGGGCCTCGGCGGTCTCAAGTTCGTTGAAACCGGCGAAAAACCGGCACTCCACGACCTGCGCCAGTCGCGGATCCAGTGCCTGCAAGCGCCCGAGGGCTACTTCCATCTGCAACAGCGATTCATCGGAGCCTTCGGCGATCCGTTCGGCTGCCGACAAGGTGAGCTCGGCCATGCCACCGCCGCGCTTGGCAGCGTAGCGCTCGCGCGCAGCGTCGATCAGTACCTGTCGCATCGCCACTGCAGCGGCGCGAAGAAAGTGCTGGCGGTTGTTCCATGACTCGACCTTGTGAAGCTTGAGCCAGGTTTCGTTGATGAGTGCCGTGGTCTGCAAGGTGGGCGAATTTCCCAGGCGCCAGCGCTCGCGACTGGCGACGCTGCGCAGTTCGGCATAGAGCGCCTGCACAAGCCCGTCAGAGGTCTCGGCAATCCCCTCGCCGGGATTGTGGCCATTCGCGGTGCTGGACGGACTGGTCATCGGCGAGCCTTCGTGATCGTGCGAAGTCGATAGTGCGCAGGGCCGCGGCGCTTCCGCGATTCATGGCCGGTTTTGCCAGCTGCTTACGATGATAAGACCGAAACCTCTTTCGATGACTGTCAGCAAGTAGCTGATGGCAGGATGATGGGCCAGCCTGGTGCAATGGTCGGCCTGATGATCACCACCGAAGCCATGGTGGTCGAGGCTCCAAAGAAAGACGAACCGGCCATGGGCGGCGGTGGCGGCATGGGCGGCATGGGCCGCATGGATTTCTGATCGAGCCCTGATTGGAACCAAAGCGAAACACGAAAACCCCCGCCGCCAGACGGGGGTTTTTGTTGGGTACGTGCAGGTACCGCTACAGCGTCCTCAAGAACGCCACTAGGTCGCGTTTTTCACGCTGGCTGAGATCCATCGCGAACCGCGTGTCGTAGAAATCCACCACCTCTTCCAGCGACGCTGCTAAGCCGTTGTGGAAATACGGCGGCCGGGCGGCCAGGCCCCGCAAAATCGGCCCTTTGAAGCGGGCGATGTCCTTCCATTTGCCGGTGACCAAGGCAAGACCCGGGTCGGTGGTTCGCACGGTCGCGCCGGTCGTGCGGTTGCGCAAGGTGTACAGCGGCATGTCGCTAGTGCGGCGCGAGGCATCGGTAAGGCCGATGTCGAGCGGCAGGGTGACGGTGTGGTTGCCCACATTGGGCGCGTTATGGCAGGTGGTGCAGGTGCCGGGGAGCGACGTCACGCCGAGCGCATCGTTGAGACCCTTGACGTTGGTGATGGCGAAGGTGCGGAGATTGAACGTCTGCTCCCCGCGCGCAATTGAGGCCCGCTCGCGATTGCGATGGGAATTGTCCTGCGGTGTGGCCCATGCGGTGTACAGGTCCATGGAGCCCGGATCGAAGATCGCCCCTGTCGGATCGGCGCCCAAGGTATCGTTGATGCCAACGTAGAAGTTTTGCTGGGCGAGGATGCGCGGACCGCCGAGAGCGTCGTCGGAATTGAGGTAGCCCGCGATGTCGTCGTGAATCTGCGCGGTGGTCAGTTCGGTTTCAAAGGCGACGATATCTACCAGCTGTTCGGGCGTGGGATCCAGTCCGTCGGCGTGGCCATTGGTGGCGGAATTGGCTTGGTGAATCAGCGAATTGATCAGTATCTGGTGGTCCTGGCCGGCGTGCATCGGCGGCAGGAACGGTGCACTGGTTTCACGCCCGTCCCACATCAAGCCGGTCACGAAGGTCAGGTTGGTAGACGGCAAAGGACGCCGGAACAGGGACAACTCCGATGCGCTGGCGAACTGGTAGGGATCGTCGACATTAGCCAAGGTGAACTCGGCGTTCGCCGGGATCGGCAAGCCGACGCGAATAAGCCCCTTGCGCAACAGCATGCTGTAGGCGCGACCGCGCGCTCCCACGGTGGAGACATCGGCAAGCGGCGAGTTGGAGCCGTCGTTGGTGCGGAAAATCGGCTCGGTGCCGCCGCTGGCGGCGAAGCGCGCCTGCACCTCGGATGGGGTGATCGACCAGGCTGCTTCTAGGCGGTGGCACGTGTCGCATGAGCGGCCGTTGCGGCCCAGGCTCTGGAAGAAGGCGCTGTCGGTATTGAGCGCGCCATGACGGCTGACGGTGCGCAACAAGCCGTAGGCGTTGCGCGTGGTCAAGCCACCGTCAGCCACTGCTTGTTGGATCTGAGCAGCGCGCACTTTCGCCGTCTGGCTCGGCGCCCTCGCGCCCATGACGGTGGCAGACACCATGAGCGGTGCAGTGACTGCAGCTGTGGGCGCAGTTCGCGACTGCAATAATGCGTGCGTCGATGTAATCGCGAGCGCGATGCCCGCGATCCCCGTCCAAAGCGCGATGATGATCGCCATCCGGAAGTTGCGGTTCCTTCTGATCACGGCTTTCAAGGCTCTCATAGGTGGTCCTCCGCAGAATGTGTCATTTATCCACCTGAAGCGGCGGCGTATTGCACCGGCGACTGTCCGTGGGGTGATCTTCATTTAGGGACAACGCGGTTCACGGCCAAACCGGACAGGCTCCTGACCACTGACAGTCACACGTGGCTGTCCAGTTGGCCGACGGGACGGTTTTCGACACAAGGTTGCCGAAGGCAAGGGCACTACGGCTACAACGCCCACACCGGCGAGGACGGGGACATGATCGAGTGCGGCATCCTGGACCCGACCAAGGTCACCCGTACCGCGCTTCAGAACGCGGTGGCGGTAGCGGCATGGATTTCTGATCCAGTCCCAACTGCACTAATCGCTAGAAATCAAAACCCCTGCCGCGGGGCGGGGGTTTTTGTGCGCGCCA
The DNA here is from genome assembly GCA_039919235.1 of Thermomonas sp. Lineage (GTDB taxonomy): Bacteria > Pseudomonadota > Gammaproteobacteria > Xanthomonadales > Xanthomonadaceae > Thermomonas. Next base: position 12,865 of record JBDSGA010000086.1, read on the forward strand.
GCGTCGCCGCCAGCCAGGCCCGGATTCGGCGCAGAGGGGCCGGGTTTGTTTAATGACCGCCAATGAAGAGCACACAGCGCAAACCTAGCTGCATGATAACGTTGGCAACGCCCATAGTGAGGGCTGCATGCCGGCCTGGAAACCAACACGGAGCACCCGATGGCGCTGGATGAAAGCCATTTCCGCATGATGTTCGAGCACACGGCCGATGCGCTGGTTGTGCTGGACGTGCGCGCAGGTGACTTCATCGACTGCAACCAGGCGATGGTGGACATGCTGGGTTACGCGGACAAGAGCGAGGTACTCGCTCATCGTCCGGCGCGATTTTGGCCGCAATTCCAACCCGATGGCAGGCTTTCGTCTGAAAAGGCCGCCGAGATGATCGCCATGGCCATGCGTGATGGCGGCCACCGCTTCGAATGGATCCATTGCAGCGCGCACCGGACGGACTTTCCGGTCGAGGTCCTGCTCACCCCGATCGTGCTGGGTGAGCGTCAACTAGTCATTGGCACGTTGCGCGACATCACCCAGAAAAAGCAGGACGAAAAGACCCAGGCCGCACTGCACCAGATTTCCGAGGCCGCCCATTCCACCGGGACGCTGCTCGAGATGTTCGGCCGCATCCACCAGATCATCGGCGAGTTGTTGCCGGCCCGGAATTTCTTCGTCGCCCTGTACGACCAAGCCCGCGATGAACTGACCTTTCCTTACTTCGTGGATGAGCATGACGTCGCCGGGGAACCACGCAAGCTAGACGATGGCACCCTTTCGGGGCGGGTGATCATGACCGGGGAGGCACTTTTGTTCACTCCGGAAACGGTGCGCGTAGGCATCCACGAGGAATTCACGCTGGTCGGCACCGACTCAATGGATTGGCTCGGTGTACCGCTGAAGTCGCAAACACACACCATCGGCGCGCTGGTCGTGCAGAGCTATACCGGCGATGTCCGTTATGTGGAAAAGGACAAGGTCCTGCTTGAGTTCGTGTCCAGCCAGGTGGCCGCAGCGATCGAACGCAAGCAGGCGGCCGACGCGCTGCTCGCTTCCGAGAAACGTTTCCGTCTGCTCTTCGAGCATAACCTGGTCGGTGTGTTCCGAAGCCTGCCCGATGGCCGCCTATTGGAGTGCAACGACGCGTTCGCACGGATGTTCGGTTACGAATCCAAGGTCGAGATCATCGGCGTCAACAGCAAGTCGTTCTATTTCGAAGAGGCAGACCGCGAACGCTATCTGGCGCTCCTGCACGAGTGCGGCTCGGTTAATAATTCGGTGACCCGCTTGCGCCGCCGGGATGGTTCGGAATTCTGGGGGATGGAGACGGTCAACCTCATCCTTGAAGATCAGGGGCATTCCGAGGTGTTGCAAGGAACCCTGATTGATTTTACCGAGCACAAGCATGCTGAGCAGGCGCTCCTGCTGAGCGAATCTAGACTGGAAAAGGCCCAAAGCCTCGGCCACCTGGGCAGTTGGACCTGGGATATGCACACGCGCACGTTGAGCTGGTCTGACGAGTTGTGCCGCATTTACGGCCTGCCGCCTGCCCATCACCCCACCTACGAGGACTACCTGGATCGGACCCACCCCGAAGACCGCGCTGGGCTGGAAGCGCTGGTCACCCAGGCCATGCTGGACCGCAAGCCCTTCAGCGGCGAAACCCGGATCGTACGGCCAGATGGCGAGGTCCGCACCGTTTTTGGCCAGAGCGAAGTTCTGGTCGACGACCAGGGCCAGATGACTGGCATGACAGGCGCCTGCCTCGATATTACCGACCGCAAGCAGGAGGAACAACTGGAACAGGAACGCAGCTTGATCCTGGAACAGGTGGTGCAGAATCGGCCATTGCCGGACATCCTCGCGCGTATCGCCAGCATGTTGGAGATCCAGATTCCAGGATCGCGCAGTTCCATCCTTCTGCTGAAGGACGAGCGGCTATGGCACGGAGCGGCACCGCACTTGCCACATGTCTATACCGACGCATTGAATGGCCTGCGGATCGGACCCGCGGCGGGATCTTGCGGCACGGCGATGTACACGCGTCAGACGGTCATTGTCGAGGACATCGCCACCGATCCGCTCTGGGATGAGTATCGTGATTTGGCATTGCCGCACGGCCTGCGCGCTTGCTGGTCGGTGCCGATTCCACCCTCCAACCGCGGTGAAGTGCTGGGTTCGGTTGCCGTCTACCGCGATCAGCCGTCCCGGCCGAGCGCGCGCGATCTTGAGTTCATGGGCATGGCGACTCGGCTGGCCGCAGTGGCCATCGAGCACCGGCTACTTACCGACCAGCTGTCACATCAAGCGCAGCACGATGCATTGACCGGATTGCCGAACCGACTGTTGTTCCACGATCGCCTGGACCAGGCGCTAGCCCAGGCCGAGCGCAAGAAGCTGCAAGTGGCCGTGCTGTACATGGATTTGGATCGCTTCAAGAACATCAACGACATGCTTGGCCATGCGTCGGGCGATGCGTTGCTCCGCCAGGCATGCAGCCGATTGCAGTCCTGCATTCGCAAGACTGACACCCTGGCGCGGCTGGGCGGCGACGAGTTCACGGTAGTGTTGAGCGAATTGAACGACCCGCAGGACGCCATGCGCGTGGCGACCAAGCTCATCGAGGCGATGCGTGCCCCGTTTCATGTGGATCAGCATGAGCTGTTCGTCACCCTCTCCCTTGGCATCAGTATTTATCCGGATGACGGGCTTGAAAGCGACACCCTGATAGCCAATGCCGACGCAGCGATGTATCGCGCCAAGGAAACGGGCCGCGACAATTTCCAGTGGTTTTCCGCAGAGATGCATACCGTGGCGAAGGACCGCATGAGCATGGACGGTCAACTCCGCCACGCCTTGCGACTGGGACAACTTAGCCTGCATTACCAGCCACACTGCGGTGTGGACGGTGCGATCCAGGGGTTCGAAGCGCTGATGCGCTGGCAGCATCCGACCTTGGGCTCGGTGTCGCCCGGGCGGTTCATCCCCTTGGCTGAAGCCAGTGGACTGATCGTCGAGCTCGGCGAATGGGCACTGCGTACGGCTTGTGCCCAGATGCGCATCTGGCGCGAGGCCGGCCATCCGAGCTTGCGCATCGCGGTGAATGTGTCGGCCGTGCAGTTCAAGCGCGCTGATTGGGTCGACACAGTGCGTCGCGCCCTGCAAGACACACAGCTGGAACCCGAAGCGCTGGAGCTTGAGATCACCGAGAGTTTGCTGCTCCATAGCGTCAGCGAAACCGCCGCCAACCTGTATGAGCTGCGTGAGCTTGGCGTGGGCATCGCGATTGATGATTTCGGCACCGGCTATTCGTGCTTGGCCTACCTGCACAAGCTCCCGGTCACCACCCTGAAGATCGACCAGGCCTTCGTCCGCGAGATCGGGCTCCAATCCCTTCCGGGGCAGGAAGATGCGCCGATCATCCGCACCATCATTGCGCTGGCGCGAAACCTCGGCATGCGCGTAGTGGCCGAGGGTGTCGAGACGAACGCCCAGCGGGAGTTGCTGCTGTCCTTGGGTTGCGAGAGCCTGCAAGGCTTCCTGCTGCATCGCCCGATGCCGGTGGAGCAAGTCGATCTACTGCTTGATTCCTTGGTTCAGAAATAACGCAACCGCAAGTCCATCGCGGCCCGGGTAGCCATCATCCGGAATTTGCAGCAGGCGCATGCATGATCGAAGAGGCTGCTGACGCGCAACAAGGCGGTCCATGGCTTCCGTTTTTCCGCTAACGCATGGATCATCGGGGTTTGCCCTCGCGTTCACTGACCATGACCCAACACGACAACGTCCTGATCATCGGCGGTGGCCATAATGGCCTGGTGTGCGCCGCGTACCTGGCCGGCGCGGGCCTGAAGGTTCGGGTGCTTGAGCGACGCCACATCGTGGGCGGCGCGGCGGTGACCGAGGAGTTCCATCCCGGTTTCAGGAACTCATTGGCCAGTTACACGGTCAGTCTGCTCAATCCGAAGGTGATCGCGGATTTGCGACTGGCCCATCACGGTTTGCGCGTGGTCGAGCGTTCGTATGCAAATTTCTTGCCATTGCCCGACGGCCGCAGCTTCCGCCTTGGTGGCGAACATACGCATTCGGAAGTCGCGACATGGTCGGCGCGCGATGCGCAGCGGCTCCCCGATTACTACGCGATGCTCGACCGCATCGTGGTCGTGCTGCGCGAACTCATCCAGCGCACGCCACCGAATGTCAGTGACCGCTTCGTGCTGGCCGACTGGATCAATTCCGCGTCTGCTGCGAAACAGCTCAAGTCGCTGGACATGCGCGGCCGCCGTGATTTGCTCGATCTGTTCACCAAATCCGCCGGCGAGTTGCTGGATGACTGGTTCGAAGGCGAACCACTGAAGGCGGCGCTGGGTTGGGATTCGGTGGTCGGCAACTTCGCCAGCCCGTACACACCGGGCAGTGCATATGTGTTGCTGCACCACGTGTTCGGCGAGGTCAACGGCAAGGCCGGCGCGTGGGGCCACGCGATCGGCGGGATGGGCGCGATCACCCAGGCCATGCGCAAGGAATGCGAAGCACGCGGCGTGGCCATCGAGACCGACGCCGAGGTCGCACGGCTGATCATCAAGGATGGAAACGCCGTTGGCGTCGCGTTGGCCGATGGCCGCGAATTGCACGCGGACACCACCGTCAGCAACCTCAATCCCAAGCTCCTGTACACCAAGCTGGTTGAGCGCAATCAACTTGACGAAGACACCGCTCAGCGCATCGGCCGCTATCGTTGCGGCTCCGGGACATTCCGCATGAACGTGGCGCTGGCAGAGTTGCCGGATTTCACAGCAATGCCGGGGAGCAACCTGCAGCCGCACCACCAGAGCGGCATCCTGATCGGGCCCTCGCTGCAGTATTTCGAACAAGCCTATTTCGATGCGAAGTCGAAGTCGCACAACGCCGGTTGGGCGCGCGCGCCTATCGTCGAGGTGGTGATTTCCTCCACGCTGGACGACACCCTGGCACCTGCGGGCCAGCATGTCGCCAGCCTGTTCTGCCAACAGGTCAACCCGGAGGTCGACGGTGGCTGGGACCTGCATCGCGACACCGTGGCCAAACTGATGATCGACACCGTGGATGCGTACGCACCCAACTTCGCGCGCAGCGTGCTCGGTTACGAGGCACTCAGTCCGCTCGACCTGGAGCGTCGTATTGGTTTGGTCGGTGGCGACATCTTCCACGGTGCGCTGGGACTGGACCAGATGTTCAGCGCGCGTCCGCTGCTCGGACAGGGCAACTACCGAGGCGCATTCAAGCATCTGTATCTGTGTGGTGCGGGCAGCCATCCTGGCGGCGGCGTGACCGGCCTGCCGGGCCGCAACGCGGCGCGCGAGATCCTCAAGGATTTGCGCAAGGGACCGCGTCCGGATTGATTGGAATCGCGCGGCTCGGCGACGCCTACCGACGCGTGTTTGCTACGCGGCTCGAAATGCCGTTACGCAAACACCCGACGGTCTCGTCGACGGATCACTGCTGACCTGTATCCGGTGTGCCTGGCGTTGGATGGGTTATCGCCAACGGGGATGTACGCATGGGCCGCACGCCACTCTTCCGACTGCTGCAACGCGCTGCGTCTATTGCGCGAGCATCGCGCCATGGCGCGATGCCATTGGATGAATTTCACGATCAGGTGCGCGGCCAACGCACTGCTGCTGCTCGAATCGACAAGCAGCGCCGTCGTTTGTTGCAAGGCGCGGCAGCCAGCGCGTTGCTGGCCGGTTGCCGGTCGATACCTGCGCCGATGCGAGTGAGCAAGGATGACGAGGTGGTCATCGTCGGTGCCGGCATCGCGGGCCTGACTGCGGCATGGCGGCTGCGCCAGCAGGGCGTAGCGGTGCGCGTGTTCGAAGCACAGGACCGCGTGGGCGGGCGCATGCTCAGCTTGCGCAACCATTTCCCGGATGGGCAGGTGATCGAGCTCGGTGGCGAATTGATCGACACCGATCACGTCCGCATCCGTGCACTCGCGGCTGAACTCGGCTTGCCATTGGACGACTTGCTGGAAGGCGACAACGACCTCGACACCTGGTATTTCGATGGCCGCGCCATCAGCGAACACGAGATCGTGCAGGCGTTCGTGCCGGTTGCCGCGGCGATCGAGCGTGACCTTGCCATGGCCGGTGATGGCGACTACGACTACAAGGATGAAAATCCCGCGTTCCGCCAATTGGATACGCTCACCATCAGCCAGTGGCTCGACCGTAATGACGTGACTGGCTGGATGCGCAAATTGCTCGACGTGGCCTACACCACGGAAATGGGGCTGGAGATCGACCAGCAATCCGCGCTCAACCTGCTGACCTTCATCGGCACCGAAGACAAGGACGCCTTCCGTATCTTCGGGGTCAGCGATGAGCGTTCGCACGTGCGTGGCGGAAACGACCTGATCCCGCACACGATGGCAACGAAAATGTCCGATGCCGTGGAAACCGGGCAAATACTCGAGGCGGTGCGTGGCAATGCTGACGGCTACACCCTGGATTTCCGCCAAGGCACGGCCTCCAGACAGGTATGGGCCAAACAAGTGATTCTGGCGATGCCGTTCACCCTGTTGCGGCAGATCCGCATCGGCGTCGATCTGCCGGCCCGCAAGCGCAAGGCGATCGACAGCCTTGCATATGGCACCAATGCCAAGTTGATGATCGGCTACGACCGTCGCGTGTGGCGCGCGCACAAGGCCAACGGCGCATCGATGAGCGATCTTGCGTTGCAGACCACATGGGAGACCACGCGCAAGCAGCCCGGCAGCGGCGGCGTACTGACCAATTTCACTGGCGGCAAGCATGGCGTGGCATTGGGGCAGGGCAGCCCGAAACAACAAGCCGACACTGCCACCCGCGATCTCGACCGCGTATTTCCAGGTATTGCCGTGGCGCGAAAGGGGGCTCGTGAAGCGCGCTTCCATTGGCCATCGCATCGCTGGGCGCTGGGCAGCTACGCCTGTTTTCGTCCCGGTGATTGGTCGGCGATTCGCGGCGTGATGGGGGAATCGGTCGGCGGCCTGCATTTCGCAGGCGAACACTGCGCGCTTGAGACCCAGGGTTTCATGGAAGGCGGCTGCGAATCCGGCGAACTGGCCGCAAAGGCGGTGTTGGCCCAGCGTGGCATCGCAATGGCATTCGCGTCGAAATGATTAGTGGACTGCGGGGTGCACTTTTGCAGTGCAGCGTGCAATCACCATAACGATTCCTTCACAGTTGCGGCGCGTCCCGACGTGGGGGAGGGAGCAGGCCCGCTACCGGTGAAAGCCGGTACGGGCTTTTTAATGCGCGGAACCTTTTGATTTGCAGCGCATCGTGCGGCCACGATGGAATGCAACAATCGGGGGCATGAGTACGCCCGATTCCCTTGTCGAACGCAGCTTGGCGCAGTTGCCCGTGGACGCCACATGGCGGGCGGATGCGGCGTTCATGCACAAATTGCGCGCGCTGGCGCTGGCCAGCGATTTCGCGCTTGCCACGCTCACAAGCCAGCCAGCACTGGTCGAACGCCTGCGCGTTGACGATGGCATTGCAGTGATCGAGGCACCGGAATTTACTCCGGAGAATCGCGACAGCTGGCCGCGATTGCTGCGTCGCTACCGGCACGCGGAATCCACACGTTTGGTGTGGCGCGATGTCGTGGCGGGTGATTCCGTCGGCAGCATTTTGACTGCGAGCACGGCGCTGGCTGAGCGCTGTCTGCAGATCGCACTCGAGGCACTGGAAACCGACTTCACACAACGCTTCGGCGTGGTCCGTGCGGCGGATGGATCAGTGCAACGGTTCATCGTGTTCGGCCTCGGCAAACTCGGCGGCGGCGAGTTGAACTTCAGTTCCGATGTCGATTTGGTCTATGCCTACGAACACGACGGCGAATCGGATGGCATGCGGGTGCTGGCCGCGTCGGACTATTTCGCGCGGCTAGGCCAGCAGCTCGCGAAGTTGCTGGACGAAATCACTGCCGATGGTTTCTGCCATCGCGTCGACCTGCGCCTGCGACCGTTCGGCAATGCCGGGCGGGTGGCGCTGTCGTTCGCGGCGATGGAACAGTATTTCCAGCGCGAAGGCCGCGATTGGGAACGTTATGCATGGCAGAAGGCGCGACCTGTCGCCGGCGCCATCGAGGCCGGTGAACGCCTGCTGCAAACCCTGCGGCCGTTCGTGTACCGGCGATACCTCGATTTTGGTGCCCTTGATGGCCTGCGCACGATGAAGGCCGCGATTGCCGCCGAGGTCGCGCGCAAGGAATTGGCCGACGACATCAAGCGTGGGCCGGGCGGTATCCGCGAGATCGAATTCCTGGCACAGGCGCTGCAACTCATCCATGGTGGCCGCGAGCCTGCATTGCGCCAGCGCAGCCTGTTGCCGGTGCTGGAGGCGCTGGTCGAACTGGGCCACATGGATGCAGCGACCAGTGATGAACTCACGCAGGCCTATCGGTTCCTGCGCACGCTTGAAAACCGCCTGCAGATGCTCGCTGATGCGCAGGTACATGTGCTGCCGCAAGACGCGCTGCAGCGCGAGCGCATCGCGCGCGGCCTCGGTTATGCGGACTGGGCCGCATTGCTGATCGATGTCGGGACATGGCGAGCGCGCGTTTCGGTGGAGTTCGGTGCCTTGCTCGCACCGCGCAAGCTCGCACCCGGAGATAGTGACCTCGCCTTGTATTGGCGTGCGCTGCCGGACGATGCCGATGCCGCTGCATTGCAAATCGCCGGCTATGAATCGTTTGATGCGATCCATCGCAGCCTGGTGGATTTCGCCAAATCACCCGGCGTTCGCGATCTCTCAGACGGCGCGCGCGTGCGGCTTGATCGGGTCGTGCCGGCGCTGCTGCAACTGGCGTCGAACTCGACACAGCCCGATGCGGTGCTGCGACGTTTGTTGCCGCTGCTGCATACCATGCTGCGCCGTGCCAGTTACCTGGCCCTGCTCGACGAGCAATCTCAGGCACTGCAGCGCCTGGTCGATGCGCTGGCACGCAGCGCGCTGTTGGCGGAACGGCTGGGCGCGCATCCGCTGCTGCTGGATGAATTGCTAGACCGGCGCATGTCCGGCGACTTGCCGAGCCGCGAAGCGATGCAGGCGGAGTGCAGCGCGGCGTTGCGTGATGGCGACATCGAGGCCTCGCTGCACGCGCTCAACGAGACGCGCCATGCGTTGAGCTTCCGGCTGGCGCTCGCCTTGCTCGATGACCGTTGCAGCGCGCAGGACTGTGCGCTGCGCTTGGCATGGCTCGCGGATGCCGTGGTCAAAGCGGTGCTGCGCGTCGCATGGGAGGAAATGCGCGCGGCACATGGCGAAGTGCCAGACGCGACGTTCGGCGCGCTGGGTTATGGCAGCTTGGGCGGCGCAGAACTCGGCTTCGGTTCCGATCTTGACCTGGTCTTTCTTTACGACGCGCAGGACGGCATGCAGTCCGATGGCAAACGGCCACTGGATGCGCCGCGTTGGTTCGCCCGGTTGGGCCAGAAACTGGCATCGCTGCTGGCGACCGGTACCGGCGCGGGGCGCCTGTTCGAGGTCGACATGCGCCTGCGTCCGGACGGCAATACCGGCCTGCTGGTGTCGAGCCTGGCGAGCTTCGGCGATTACCAGCGGATGCGCGCGTGGACATGGGAACATCAAGCATTGGTGCGGGTACGCGGCGTGGCCGGTGATCCGGTGCTGCTTGGCGCCGCTGATGCCGTGCGCAGTGAGGTGCTAAGCCGCACGCGCGATGTCGCGCAGCTGCTCGAAGACGTCTCGTCGATGCGCCGCAAGATGCGCGCGGAACTCGACCGCAGCGATGCCGAGATCTTCGACCTCAAGCAGGGCGAGGGCGGCTTGGTGGACCTCGAGTTCCTGCTGCAGTTCCTGGTGTTGCGCGATGCCGAGACCCATCCCGGCCTGCTTCAACCTAGGTCGACACCGGCACTTCTGTATGCCGCGCGTGCTGCGGGAATTTTTTCGGGCCACGTGCACCTGCAATTGCAGGCGGCGCATGCCACGTTGCTGGATGCTGGGCTGCGCTGCACGCTGGACCGCCGGCCGCGACGGGTGCCGCGCGATGCTGCCATTACGGACGCGTGTCGTGTGGTGACGGACGTGGTGCGCGCGCAGGGACTGCGCTTCGACGGCTAGCGCAGCGAATCAGCCAGGTAGCGCCAGGCGTCGTCGGATCTCGGCGGCGATGCGCGCGGTCTCGCGCAAGGGTTCGACCACGAACGGCGGCATCGTATATTCCTGATCGAGTGCCTGGATGCGGCCACGCGCGAGCAGGGCGGCGAGGAATTGGCGCGGTCGCCCGTGTAGCGATCGTGGTGCCCACGCGAAGACCGGCACCAGCGTCGCTGCGGCTTCGCTGAGCATGTTGACCGAGTCCGGCGTGCAAACGATGCGGTCGGCATGCCCCAGCAATCCCGCATACGGATTGCGGCCATCCTGATCGCCGCGCCAACGAATCCCTGGCAGTTCGGATGCAATGCCGCCGATCGCATCGCGCCATGACGGTGGTGTTCGTCTCGACGCGACAACACTGAAGCTCCCGCCATCGTTTCGTGTGCGGTCGCACAACGCCCGTAACAAGGACTGGAATTCGGTGTTGCCCAGCGACGCATGCCGGGTTGGGCCACCCACAAGCAGCACGGTATGCGGCGATGGCAATGCCGCCAGTTCGTTGAACTCACGACGTGACTGCGCCAGCCAAAGGTCATCGAGCGGATGCAGGCTGCCCAGCATCGTAACGACGTTGTCGCCATGCAGGCCATCGTGTTCCGGCGCGACCACCACGTCCCAATGGCGTGGGTCGATCCGCGGGTCGAGAATTTGCACCACCCTGCTGCCGTGGGTGCGCAACAGCCGGGTGGCCAGCGCCGCCTGCCGGCCACAGCCGATGGCCAGCCCGGGCGGATCTTCACAATTTGCCCGGAACCGGGGACCGAATGGTGCGGACAATAACGGCCACGTGCGCGGCGCAAGCCAGCGCGCCAGCGGTCCAGGAATGAGTGGCCATTCGCCAGCGGCGGCATCCAGTGCGCGGGCAAGTGCCAGCGCCTGCCGTGCATTGCCGGCGCGGCCGTCGTGCAGCGCATAGGTGCTCGTCATCACACGTGCCCACGCGCGTTTCGTTGTTGCAGGAGTGAGACCGATCCGTTCCGGTGGAGTGACTTCGGTTTCATCGCGCGAACTCTACACTGTGGCTCGCCCCCAGGATTCGAGGTTGTGATGTCCAAGGTTTTGACCGATCCCGCGCTGGACCAGCTGTTCCGAACTGCGCGCACCTACAACGCCTTCAGTGGCGACATCAGTGACGACACCCTGCATCAGCTCTATGACTTGCTGAAGTTCGGCCCGACTGCTGCCAACTCCACGCCGGCACGTTTCGTCTTCGTCAGGTCCGCCGAGGCGAAGTCCAAGCTGGCGCCCGCCCTCGACGAAGGCAACGCCAAGAAGACCATCGCCGCGCCGGTGACGGTCATCGTCGCGCACGATGAGGACTTCCACGAGAAGCTGCCGATGCTGTTCCCGCACGTGGATGCCAAAGCATGGTTCGACGGGCCGAGAGAAAACAGGCAAGTGCCGGCGTTTCGCAACGGCAGCCTGCAGGGCGCTTACTTGATCCTTGCCGCACGCGCGTTGGGCTTGGACTGCGGGCCGATGTCGGGATTTGACAACGCAAAGGTGGATGCCGCGTTTTTCGCTGGCACGGCCATCAAGTCCAACTTCCTGGTCAACCTGGGCATCGGCGATCCCGCCAGCATCTTCCCGCGTTCGCCGCGGCTTGGATTCGACGAAGCCTGCCAGATCCTCTGAACTCGACCCACACCAAGGACGACTCTCATGTTCAAGCGCCTGCTGCTCACCAGCTTCATCACCACCGTCATGGCTGCTGCCAGTTTCAGTACGGTGGCTGGCGTCACCTACAAGCTGGACCCGGACCACACCAATGTCATCGCAAGCTGGAGCCATTTCGGCTACTCGCATCCGAGCGCGAACTTTGGGCGGGCCAGTGGCATCCTGGTCTACGACGCAGCGGCGCCGGAACAATCCTCGGTGGAAGTCAGCCTGCCGTTGAGCGGGCTGGATACCTTCGTCCCGGCGCTCGATGAACACCTGAAGACCGCTGACTTTTTCGATGCCGCGAAATTCCCCGCCGCGACCTTCAAGAGCAACAAAGTCCACGCGGTCAGCAAGGGCAAGTTCAAGGTCGATGGAACGCTGACCATCAGGGGTGTCGCCAAGCCGGTCACGTTGGACGTCACGCTGAACAATGTCGGCGTGCATCCGATGACCAAGCAGCAGTCGATCGGTTTCGACGCCACGGCGACGATCAAGCGTTCCGAGTTCGGCATGGGCATGTATGCGCCGGCGGTGAGCGATGACATCAGCCTGCGGATCACCACCGAGGGCGCGGTCGCTGCAGCCAAGCCCTCGAAACCGTGATCGTCGAACGTCCCTCGGCTGCGCGTGGTGACGCCGACTTCGGTTGGTTGTGCAGCAAGCACACGTTTTCGTTCGGCAATTATCACGATCCTGCGTGGATGGGGTTCGGTGCGCTGCGGGTGATCAACGATGACCGCGTGGCCGGTGGGGGTGGATTCGCGCCACATCGCCACGCCAACATGGAGATCATCAGTGTGGTGCTGGACGGTGCACTGGCGCACAAGGACAGCAACGGCAATAGCGGGGTGATCCGCGCCGGTGACGTGCAGTGGATGAGCGCCGGCCACGGCATCGAGCACAGCGAATTCAACGACTCTGCAACGGTGCCGGTGCATTTCCTGCAGTTGTGGATCCAGCCCGATCGCCTGAACGCGGAACCTGCCTACGGGCAAGCGCATTTCGATCCAGTGGCACGTCGCGCGCGTTGGGCTGTGTTGGCCTCGCCTGATGGCGAGGAAGACTCGCTGGCCATTCGCCAGCAAGCGTGGTTGCGCGCAACCCGCTTGCATGCCGATGAAGCGGTGAGCTTGACGCTGGATGCAGCGCGTCGGTATTGGCTGCACGTCGCCAGCGGCGAGGTACGCGTGGGAGAGCGCGTGTTGCAGGCGGGTGATGCGCTGGGGTTCGTCGACGAAGCCGGTGTGATTGAGCTGCAGGGCATGGCCGACAGCAGCGACGCGCTGCTATTCAACCTGCCGGCGTGACGCATGGGTGGACCCCACGGGTAAAACAGGATGGGCGACGCCGGCTGGTAAACTGCCGGCTTCCCGCAGATGACCTTCCGCCATGGCCGAATCCACCATCACCGCGTCATCGCCCGCCAATGCCCAACAGCATTATGAGGTGCACCGCAACGACTTGCCGCTGAGCTGCCCGCAGCCCTCGATGGCGCTTTGGAATTCGCACCCACGGGTGTACCTGGCGATCGAAGCAGAAGGCGGCCAGAGCCAGTGCCCGTATTGCGGCGCGATTTACATCCTGGTGGACTGAGCGCGCGACCACGCAATGCGCCGCCTGACGGTCGTTCAAGTGTTGCCGGCGCTGGAGGCCGGTGGTGTCGAGCGTTCGACGATTGAGATCACCCAAACCCTCGTCAGAGAGGGCCATCGCGCCATCGTGGTCTCCCGCGGTGGGCGCCTGCTGTCGAATCTTGAGGCCATCGGCGGTGAGCACATCGCGCTCGACATTGGCCGCAAATCACCTTGGACATTTCGCCACGTGCCCGCCTTGCGGCGCCTGTTCGCTGACGTGAGTGCCGACATCGTGCACGCACGTTCACGCCTGCCGGCGTGGCTGGCATGGCGCGCATTGCAGGGCATGCGCAGTCCCCGGCCGCACTTCGTCACCACTGCGCACGGACTGAATTCGCCCTCGCGTTACAGCGCGATCATGTCGCGCGGCGAGCGGGTGATTTGCGTGTCGAACGTGGTGCGCGGGTACCTGTTGCAGCATTACCTGAATACCGATCCACAATGCCTGCGGGTGATTCCACGCGGCATCGATCCCACTCGTTTTCCACGTGTGCCGCTGCCGGATCGCGCCTTGCGCACGCGTTTCAGCATCGACCATCCGCCATTGGGCGGCGATGGCCCGCTGTTGTTGCTGCCCGGGCGTGGCACCCGCCTGAAAGGGCATGCCGACGCCCTCGATTTGTTGGGCGCTTTGCGTGCAGGCGGACTGGATGCACGCCTGTGGATGCCGGGTGCACTGGATCCGGAGCGTGTGGATTACATCGATGAATTGCAGGCGCGCGCGCGCTCCATGGGTGTTTCCGATGCCCTGGCGATCACGGCCCCGATCGAGGCCATCGCCGACGCCTATGCGGCGTCCGATTTGGTCCTGCAGGTGTCGCGCAAGCCGGAGGCCTTCGGGCGCACGGTGATCGAAGCGATCGCGGTCGGTCGGCCGGTGCTTGGCTGGGCGCATGGCGGGGTTGGCGAGCTGCTCGCGGAACTGCAGCCCGAGGGTGCGGTCATGCCGTTCGACATGGGCCAGCTGACCGCGCGTGCGCAGGCAATGCTCGCGCATCCACCCATGCCTGCGGCTACGATGCCGTACACCTTGCAAGCGATGCAGCGGGCCACGATGGATGTCTATCGGGAACTGAGCGAATGATGAGCGCGGTCGACAACGAGCAGGTTTCACCGGGCTGGCGTTGGGCGCCCGCATGGGTGCTGGCCTTCGTCGCGCTGTGGCCCGCGCATGGCTATGCGGAAAGTGTTCTTGTCCTGGGGGCACTTGCCGGGGTCGTGCGCCTGTTGCAGGCCAGGTTCCGTGGCGGCACCAAATTACTCAGCGGGCCGGCGTGGGCACTGACCACCGTGCTGTTCATTGCCTATTGGTTACCCGAGGCGTTCTCGGCCATCGATGCCGCCGACCAGGCGCGGGCTCTTCGCGAGGTTGCGGTCGACCTGCGCTACCTGCCTTTCCTGTGGATCGTGGCCTCGGCGGTTGCGAACGAACGCGGATGCCGCCGCACGTTTGACGGCATCGCGGTGATCGTGGCGGTATGGACGCTCGATGCGCTGCTGGAAGCCTTGAGTGGCACCAGCCCGCTGTTCTGGGGCATGAACCAGATCAAGCTGGCGACGAGCGGCCACGGCATGTGCACCGCGACCCAAGTGGTGACGGTTGATCGCCTGGGTGGCGTGTTGGGGCCGTGCAACTTGAAGCTCGGCATCGTGCTGGCAAGCCTGTCGCCGTTTGCCTTGCATGCTGCCGGCGAGCGATTTGGGCGGATCGGGTGGATGCTGGCCGCATCATTGGTCGGGTTGGTGATCCTGCTCGCAGGGGCACGTGCGGCCTGGCTCACCTACGGGTTGGTGTTGTTGTGGTCGGGGTGGCGCATGTTGGGCGCGAAGCGCCTGCTGGGCATCTTCGTGCTTGGTGGTGCCTTGTTGGTCGGGTTGGCGTGGTTCTCGCCTCCTGTGGCCGAGCGCTTACATCGCAGCACCGCGATGCTGGATGGCGATGCCCAGGGCGTGGACCATGCGTTGTCGGGTCGTGGCCGGATCTGGTCGGCCGCGCTGTGCATGGCGCAGCGGCATCCAATCAATGGCGTTGGCGCGCGGGGTTTTCGCGAGGCCTTCCCGGCCTGCGACGGCGAGGCCGGCACCGTCGCTGCCTGGGGTGCCGGTCCGGCACTGCATGCGCACCAGATCGTGCTGGAAGTGCTCAGCGAGACCGGGTTGCTTGGCTTGCTACTCTGGTTGGCCGGCGCGGCGATGGCGTGGCGCGCGTGGCGTTACGCTGATTCGACCGCACGCGAGAATGCTCGCCCGGCGATGTTGGCCCTGGCAGTGACGGTCTTCCCGTTCAATACCCATCTAGCGGCGTATTCCACCTTCTGGGGCGGGGTGCTGTTGCTACTGGCGGCGCTGTATGCGGGCAGCCTGCTCAACCGGGACACAACCTGACAACTGGCCTGCGTGTGCGGCGAGAATATGCCCACCGTGCATGATTCAGGTGTCGTAACGCGACAGACCATCCGGTTGCCGCTTGAACCGGCGATGCAGCCACAGATATTGGCTCGGCGCCTCGCGCACCATCGCTTCGATCGCCGCGTTGACCAGGGTGGTGTCGGCGACCACGTCCTCGGTCGGGAACGGCGCGAGCGGCTGGCCGATACGCAAGATGTAATCCGCGCCTTCGCGGCGGTGAAAGAATGGCACCACGGCGCACCCGGTCAGACGGGCGAACTGGTGGGTTGCGGTGATCGTCGCCGCCGGAATGCCGAAGAACGGTGCGAACACCGTGTCCTTGCCGCGCATGTCCTGGTCTGGTGCGTACCAGAGGAAACCGCCGCGCTTGAGGTGGCGGATTGCTGCACGGGTGTCGCCGTTGCCGAACATGGCGCAGGCGTAGCGCAGGCGCCCGCGCATGACCGCCCACTCCATCACCGGGCTGCGATATCGACGGTACATGCCGGCCAGCGGCACGTGGTCGCAGAGCAGGCGCCCGCACAGTTCCAGGGTCATGAAGTGGCCGGACACCAGCAGCACGCCGCGGCCTTCGGCCTGCAACACCTGCAGGATGTCGAGGCCTTCGATACGCGCCGTGCGTCGCATTGGCGCAACGTTGCCCCACCATGCGCGGGCGAACTCGAACAGGCCGATGCCGACGTCGCGGAAATTGTCATGCAAGAGGGCTTCGCGCGCCGCATCGTCCAGTTCCGGCAGGCATAGAGAAAGATTGGTCCGCGCCGCCTCACCCCGGCTACGCGACAACCGCAGGGCCAGCCAGCCGATCATCCCGCCAAGCCCGCGTTGCAGCGGCCATGGCAGCCGTGCAAGCGCCATGCACACACCCACGCCCAGCCATGCCGGCCAATGGCGTGGGCCGCGGGGCGGCAAGGTGAGGGCTGCTGGAGTGGCGTCGGCCATGGGTCAGATTCTAACTGTCCGACCTGACGGGCCATCCAATCGGCGAAGCGGCTTGGTTATGCTGTCGTGATGCGGGCCGACCTCACCGAACGTGTCTTGCGCGGCCTGTATTCAGTCGCGTTGTACGTGCTCGCGCCGATTACGGTCTACCACCTGATCTGGCGCGGATTTCGCCAGCGTGCCTATTTCGAGCGTTGGAGCGAGCGTTACGCCAGTTATCCGGGGGCGACGGCCACTGCTCCGCTATGGCTGCACGCGGTCTCGGTCGGCGAGGTCAATGCAGCCTCGCCGTTGGTCAACCACCTGTTGCAACAGCACCCCGGGCTGCGCCTGGTCATCACGACCATTACCCCGACGGGTTCTGCGCGCGTTCGAGCGTTATGGGGCGATGCGGTGGCGCATGTCTATCTGCCCTACGACTTGCCCGGCGCGGTTGGTCGGTTTCTCGATCATTTCCGACCAGCGTTGGCACTCATCGTGGAAACCGAGTTGTGGCCGAACCTGCTGTTCGGCTGCCGGGATCGCGGCATCCCCACCCATATCCTGAATGCGAGACTTTCGGCGCGGTCACTGCGCGGCTATCGAGTCCTCGCGCCCTTGATCCGTCATGCGTTACAGAGCGTGCGCCTGATCGCCGCCCAATCCAGCGAAGACGGCAAGCGCTTCGTGCGGCTGGGGGCGAATCCTGCGAACGTCGTGGTCACCGGCAACCTGAAGTTCGACATGGCGCCAGTGGATTTCGATGGCTTTGCCGCGGAATTCACCCATGCGCGCGGCCAGGATGGCTCGGTCTGGATCGCGGCCAGCACGCATGAGGATGAAGAGCTTGCAGCCCTCGACGCCCACCTCGCATTGCTCAAGCAGCATCCCGATGCCTTGATGCTGTGGGCGCCGCGCCATCCAGAACGTTTTCGCGCGGTGGTCCAGCGCGCGCGTGATGCTGGCCTGCGCGTTGCCACTCGCAGCGAGCAGCAATGGCCCGCTGCTGACAGCCAGGTGTTCGTGATCGATACCTTGGGCGAACTCACCCGGTTCTACGCCTGTGCGCAAGTCGCTTTCGTCGGCGGCAGCCTGCAGGACATCGGTGGCCACAACCTGCTGGAACCGGCGGCAACTGGCACTGCAATTCTGACCGGCCCGCATCTGCACAACTTCGCCGATATTGCCAAGCGCTTGCGCGAAGCCGAGGCGATGCGAATTGTAGTGGATGCCACCGATCTGGCCGCGAGCTTGCAAGCTTTGTTTGCCGATCCTGCTGCGCGCGCGCGCATGAGTGCCAATGCGCGTTGTTTGCTGGCTCAAGGGCGAGGTGCATTGGAACGCACGCTTGCCCTCATCGAACCCGCGTTCCCGCGGGACTGATACCGCTGTCGTCAGCCCAAATCAGGGCGTGCCGATCGCCTTGGCGATCGACTCGTCGGTGGTCAACAGGCGGTTGACGTCTTCCACGTCGGAGACCTCAAGGGTGCCGGCCGCCTGTTCCAGCAACAGCCGGTTCTGCAGGAAGTTGTACTTGGCCTGCGAATAAACCTGCTGTGCGGAAAATAGTGTGCGCTGGTTGTTCAAGACGTCCAGAACGGTGCGGGTGCCCACTTCCAAACCGACCTGAGATGCCTCGTAAGCGCTTTGCGCCGAGACCAGCGCCAGCCTGCGTGCTTCGACTTCACTGATACCGGCGACCAGGGTCTGGTAGGCATTGCGGGTGCTGCGCTCCAGCGAACGGCGTTGCTGTTCGAGTTCATCGCGGGCGATGTCGCGCGATGCCAGCGCCTGGCGCACGCGCGATTGGGTGGCCCCACCGCTGAAGAGTGGCACCGACAGGGTCACTCCGAGGCTCGGGCCGCGGCTTTCGCTGCCGGTCTGCCTGTTGTAAGTGTTTGCGCCCCCACTGAAACTGCTATCGCCCCAGTTGGCGTCTTTGCTGTAGCCACCCGACAAGTACAGGGTTGGCAAATGCCCGGCGCGGGCAGTATCGACGCTGATGTCGCTGGAACGTACCTGCTCCTGCTTCGCCTGCAACGCGGGATTCTGGGCAATGGCGGTTTTCACCCAGCCGTCGACATCACGCGCTTCCGGCAGCGCCGGCTGGAAGTTGTCAGGCAATCCCTTCAGGTTCGCGACCGGTGCACCGGTAATTTCCACCAAGGCCTGGTATGCATCCTGCACTGCATTGCGGGCCAGGATGGTGTTGGCGCGCGCGCCCTCGTACTGGGCACGTGCTTCGTACATGTCGGTGATCGGCGCAAGCCCGACTTCCAGGCGCTTGGAGGCAAAGTCGAACTGCTTCTTGAGGGCGGTACCGGAAGCTTCGGCTGCGGCCAGCGTCTCCAGTTGCACCAGCACGTTGAAATACGCGGCAGAGGTGCGCGTGATCAGCGACAAACCATCCGACTCCAACTGGAACTGACTGGCGTTGGCCAACGCCTTCTGGCTCTTCAGCGTACTGAATCGCGAAAAGTCGACCAACACCTGGTTGCCATTGACGCCGATATTGCGCGAGGTCGTCGTGCTCGAGTTGTTACCGAACACAGGAGGCACGGTCGGATCGTTGCCCTGAAATATCCCAGGGCCCTCGCTCTTGCTGCGGCGAAGGGTGACGCTGCCATCAATCTGCGGCAGCAGGGCAGCGCGCGCCTGGACCGCGCCTTCGCGCGTCACCAGCTGGCGCGATTCGGCGGCAGCAAATTGCGGATCGCTGTTGCGGGCGTTGTTGTAGCTCTGCAGCAGGTCGTCGGCATGTGCCGCGGCAGGCAGCAGGACGAGGGCGAGGGCGAAAGCAAGCGGGTGACGCGACATGGGCGGATCCTTGGGACGTATCTGGAGGTGCAGATGGCTAGAGGATGAATTCGGGCTGCGGCGCGGTGCCGGCCAGATAGGCGAGGTCGGTCTCGAACAACGATTGAATGGCAAGTCCGTTGACGCCGTAGCGCACGAGCACGGCATCCATCGCCGGCGAACGCCCCTGCACGACGAACAGGCGGCCGTCAGGTTTCAGCCACTGCAGCCAATGAGTTGGCAGCCTGTCTACTGCACCGGTGATGCAGATCACGTCGAACTGGCGGGTGTTCTGCCACGTGCATACATCCGCGCATTCAATACCCACATTGGCATCCATGCCCAATACCTGCAGTCGCGCGCGGGCGCTGTCGGCAAGGTCAGCATGGCGTTCCAGGCTCACGACTTCACGTGCCAAACGCGCGAGGCATGCGGTCAGATAGCCACTGCCGGTGCCAATTTCCAGCACGCACTCGCCCGCGGCAGGCAGCAGCGACTGCAGCGTACGGCCTTCCAGGACGGGTTTCATCATTGCTTCGCCATGGCCGATTGGCAGCGCGGTGTCGGCATACGCCAATGCACGCAGCGCCTCCGGCACGAAGGCCTCGCGCGGGATCGTCGCGATCGCATCCAGCACGCGCACGTCGAGCACATCCCAAGGGCGGACTTGTTGCTCCACCATGGTTTCGCGGGCTTTGGCGTAATCGATGCTCATCAGAGTGAAATCCCTTGCTACAAGCAGGTTGCGTTGACCGGCAATTCTAGCGACGGGACGCTGTCGTTGCCGGTCTTGATGGCGCGCAGTGTGACTGTGCTAGCACAGCGACACGCAGTGCCGGAAGTCATCGCTCGGGTGGTTGTTCAGCGCACGGCATAGGCGCGCAGGAACATCTCGATCACGGCAGTGATGTGTTCATCGGCGCTGTCGGTCCGCCCACCGCAGCAGTAGCCGAACACGGCCTGTGCATGTGGCTCGCCCTTGAGCAGGGTGAAAAAGAAGGCGGACGCGCGTTGGGTGTCATCGATCTCGAGCTCGCCGGCCGCAATCCGACGCTCCAGCAAGGCGGAGAAGGCTTTCTGCACGCGTTGCGGACCGGCTTTCCAGAACACTTCCGGCAGCGCCGAGCCGGTCACCTGCGGGGAACACAGGATGCGGTGGCCAGCGAGGGCGTCAGGCGCCATCACCATCGCGTAGAACGCATGGCCGATCACGTCCAGTCGCTTGCGCAACGGGGTTTTGGCGTCCTCGTCGAACAGGCTGGTCGGCATGCCTTGTTCGCAATGGGCACGTACCGCTTCGCCGAACAAACTTTCCTTGTCGCCGTAATGGCTGTACACGGTCAGCTTGGACACGCCGGCGCCGGCCGCGATCTGGTCCATGCTCACCCGCTCATAGCCTTGGGTAATGAACAGGCGCCTGGCGGATTCGAGAATCGCGGCGCGTTTCTCAGGATCCTTCGGGCGGCCAGGAGCCGCTGGCTTGGGTGGATTGACGGATGTTCGGGAGGGGAGGCTGGACATACGGCTAATACTATACCAATCGGTTCTGTATTTAAATGACTGACCCCGCGAGGCGCGTTGCTTGTGCTGGTTTCGGCGCGCAGGGAAGCCATCGCCTCCGGTCACTCGCACCTCGCGATTTGAGCAGGATTGGGCATCGGAAAAAAATCCGACCGCCCGCGCGCGCTCCGACACATGACCAACATCCTTCGAA
Source organism: Thermomonas sp. (assembly GCA_039919235.1). GTDB lineage: Bacteria > Pseudomonadota > Gammaproteobacteria > Xanthomonadales > Xanthomonadaceae > Thermomonas. Next base: position 34,140 of record JBDSGA010000086.1, read on the forward strand.
TGCCTCGCTGCGGCATGACGTCGCCGATGTTTCCGGTCTAGACTCGGGCCGCAAGCGTTGGCCGGCGCATCCGGCCCTCCGACAAGCCAAAACTTGGCTTGCCTGCAGCGAGGATCGCGGTGAAGCCGACCGATATTCGCAATCCCGACGTCTTCCATAAAGTCGTTGACTGCCAGTGGGCTTGTCCCGCACACACGCCGGTTCCCGAATATATCCGCCTGATCGCCGATGGCCGCTACGCCGATGCGTACATGGTCAATTGGCATTCCAATGTGTTCCCTGGAATCCTGGGCCGCACTTGTGACAGGCCCTGCGAACCGGCCTGCAGGCGCGGACGTGTCGAGGAAAACAACGGCCCCGAATCAATGCGCGAGAAACCCGAGCCGGTCGCCATTTGCCGGCTCAAGCGCGTCGCCGCCGACCACAAGGGCGACGTGCAGGCGCTGATGCCCAAACCCGCCACGCG
>JBDSGA010000087.1:0-5812 GCA_039919235.1 Thermomonas sp.
TGCGGCGACCATCCGGCAACTTGCCACCGTATGCAGCCAGCAGGTTGCCCGTCACCGGCCAGCCCAAACCGCCCACGCGCAAAGCCGGCATGCTGGCCACAGACTTCGCCAGTGCTGGCGTCCGTCGATTACCCACAGCCGCCCGCCTTGCTGCATCGGCCTTGGCATTGCGCGCCGCACGCGCAGCCGCCGCGCGCAATTGCGCCAGCAAATTCTGCAGCGCCTTGGCATCGCGGCCCAATGCACGTTCACGGCCGGCGCGGTCCTTGTATTGCTCGTCGATCCCGGCGAGCACGCCCGCTCGTTTCTGGCGCGCCTGCTGCAACCCGGTCAGCATCGATTGCTGTTGCTTGCGGTCGCGATCCAGGGATCGCCGGCGGTCAGTGATTGCTTTTTCCAGTGCATCGATGCGTTGCAGGTCCGCAGTCAGCACGCGGATGCGCTGGACTTGACCTCGCTGCAGATAGCCTTGGTACGTCAATGCTCGCTCAGCATCGGCGACGCGGTCCTGGGCCAGCATCGCCTTCAGCGGTGCTTCGCCACCGGCCAACTGGGCCGCACGCAGCAGCCGCGCCAGTTCCTGACGCTTGCCGTCGATGTCGACATTGCGTTGTGCACGTTCTGCCTGCAGCTTTTGCAGGCTCGCACTATCCCGCTGGAAATTCGCTTCCACGCCGCGCAACGAACGCTGCACGCCGCCGACCTGTTCGTCTGCCTGGCGCAACTGGCGACTGGCATCGCCGCGTTGGCCTTCCAGTTTCCGTCGCTCCGCTGCTACCGATTTCAATTCAGTGCGCAGGACTTGCAGTTTGCGCTCAGCATCATGTGGGTCCTGCGCGGCTTGCGCGTGCGCACCGGCGGCTACCGCCACGAGAGCAAGCGCAAGCAACGAGACGATGACGATGCGTTGCATCACATTGACTGCAGCAAGCTGTGACCACTCATCTGCGCGGGCTGCGGCAGGCCAAGCAGGTCAAGCAAGGTGGGTGCGATGTCGCGCAATGCACCACCCGCGCGAAGCTGCACCTCGCGCTCGCCCACATAGACCAGCGGCACCGGCCCAACCGTATGCGCGGTATGCGGTTGGCCGGTGACTTGGTCACGCATCAGTTCCAGGTTGCCGTGGTCGGCGGTGATCAACAGCGCCCCGCCAGCGTCGCGTACCGCATGGGTGATCGTGCCGATCGCCACATCCACGGCCTGCGCGGCCAGGATCGCCGCCTGCAAGATGCCGCTGTGGCCGACCATGTCCGGATTGGCGATGTTGCAGACGATGACATCGAAGTGCCCTTGCTCGATGGCATCGACGAGTTTGGCGGTCAGTTCCGGGCAACTCATTTCAGGCTGCAGGTCATACGTTGCTACCTGCGGGCTCGGGATCAGGATCCGCGACTCCCCGGGGAACATGGCTTCGCGGCCGCCGCTGAAGAAGAAGGTGACGTGTGCGTATTTTTCCGTCTCTGCAATCCGCAGCTGGGTCAATCCGGCATCGGAAAGGATCTCGCCGTACGTGTGTTGCAGGTCGTCCGGAGCGAATGCGACTGGGGCTGGCAACCGTGCGTCGTATTGGGTCAGGCACACGAAGCGAGACAACGCGGGACGCCGGGCTTTGAACCCAGCAAATGCGGGATCCACGAAGGCTGCGGTGAGTTGGCGGGCGCGGTCCGCGCGGAAATTCATGAACACCACCGCGTCGCCGTCGCGCATCGGCTGTGCGCCGGCAAGCACAGTAGGTGCGACGAATTCGTCGTTCTCGCCACGCGCGTATGCCTGTCGCAAGGCAGCCAGTGCATCGCCTGGGTGCTGTTCACTGCGGGTATCGACGATCGCATCCCAGGCGCGCTGCACGCGATCCCAGCGCTGGTCACGATCCATGGCGTAATAACGCCCGCCGACCGTGGCGATGCGCGCGTTGCCAACCTTGTCGCAAGCGGCTTGCAACGCCATCAAACTGGCTTCGGCGGAGCGGGGCGGGGTGTCACGTCCATCCAGGAACGCATGCACCGCGACATCTGGCACGCCCTCGCGTCGGGCAAGATCGAGCATCGCAAACATATGTAACTCGTGGCTATGCACGCCACCCGGCGACAGCAAGCCCATGACATGCAAGGTGCCGCCCGACGCCTTGGCTGCGGCACATGCCGCGCGCAATTCGTCATTCGCAAAAAAACCGCCGTCTTCGATCGCGGCATCGATCCGGGTCAAATCCTGATACACGATGCGACCGGCGCCCAGGTTCATGTGGCCCACTTCGGAATTGCCCATCTGTCCATCCGGCAGGCCGACATGACGGCCCTCGGTATGAATCAACGTATTCGGGCACGTAGCCAGCAAGTGGCGCCAGTTGGGCAGCTCGGCCTGGGCAACGGCGTTGTCCTCGACTTCCTCGCGATGCCCCCAACCGTCCAGGATCAGCAGGACGACAGGTTTGGGACGGATGGCAACGGAATTGGACACGAAGGCTCCATGAGGGATGGGCGATGCTCGGCGACGGGCTTGGCACAGGCTGAGGGCAATTGTAGCGAAGGCCCGCCAAGGCACGACATTTCGACATGCATGTAAACCAAACGCGTGCTGACCGCATCCCAACCTGCAACCTGTCACGGAGTTCCGCATGAACCGTTCAATTATGTTCGTCGCCCTGTTTGCCCTCTCGGCGACTGCAGCCGCTCACGAGTCCGCTACGCAAGGGCGTGGCCAGGACATCGACAAGGTCAACAGCAGCATCACTGCCGAAGCCGGGCAGATGTATGGCGACCTGAGCACGGTCAACGGCGGCATCACCATCGAGGCGCGTGCCCACATCGAAGATGCTGAAACCGTCAATGGCAGCATCAGTATTGAAGATGACGTGCACTCGCACTCGCTGACCACCGTCAATGGCAGCATCCATGTCGGCGCACGTGCACAGGTCGACGGTGGCATCGAAACCGTCAACGGCGGCATCTTCGTGGGCCGTGGCGGCAAGGTGTCGCGCGGTATCGAAACCGTGAATGGCGCCATCGGCGTGATCGGTACTGACCTCGGCGGCGGCATCGAGACCGTCAACGGCGACATCACTGTTGGCGTCGGTTCCCACGTCAAGGGCGGCATCCGTATTCAAAAACCCAACAAGGGTTGGGGCGGCTTCCGGATGGGCAAGCAGAAGATTCCGCGCATCGTGATTGGGCCCAACGCCGTGGTCGAAGGTCCGATGGTGTTCGAACGCGAGGTCACGCTCTACGTGCATGCCAGCGCAAACGTGGGCAGCATTACCGGCGCCACTGCAAAGCGCTTCGACGGCGCCACCCCGCCCAAGGACTGATCTGCTGCAAAACGCTGCGATGGCTTGACGGCTAGAATCGAGGGACTTCTCCGGAGTCCCGCCATGCGTCTTGTCGTCCTTCCCCTCGCCCTGCTGGCCCTGTGTGCCTGCAGCCCGCGCAGCACAGACGCGCCGGCCGCTGGCGCAGATGCCACCGCCGATACGACGCCAGTGACGCCCGCCAGCACTCACGAATTCAACCCGGCGATCGACGCAGCAGACTTCGAAGAACATGTGAAAGTTTTGTCGTCCGATGCATTCGGTGGCCGCGGTCCCGGCACGCCCGGTGAAGATGCGGCGGTTGACTACATCAAGACCCAGTTTGCCCGCATTGGCCTGCAGCCAGGCAATGGCAGCAACTGGTTCCAGACCGTGCCGATGGTGGAGACGACTGCGGATGAAGCGACCTCGCTAAAGCTCGACGTGGCTGGCAAGTCGCAGGAGTTGAAATTCGGCAGCGACATGGTGATCGGTACCCGCACTGGGCAGGCCGACGTCAACGTGAAGGACAGTCCGCTGGTCTTCGTGGGCTATGGCGTGGATGCACCAGAGCAACACTGGAACGACTACGCCGGCCTGGACGTCAGGGGCAAAACCGTCGTGATGCTGGTCAATGATCCCGGCTTCCACGCCCATGACGCCAAATTGTTCGACGGCAAGCGCATGACCTACTACGGGCGCTGGACCTACAAGTTCGACGAGGCCGCCAGCAAGGGCGCCGCGGCCGCGTTGATCATCCATGACGCCGAAGGCGCCTCCTATGGCTGGGACGTGGTCAAGAATTCCTGGTCCGGCCCGCAATACGACCTGCCCGCCAAGGACGATCCCGCGCCACGCCTGCCAGCGCAGGGCTGGATTACCGGCGATGCTGCCAAAGCGTTGTTCACGGGCGCAGGACTGGACCTGGACAAACTGCGCGCAGCCGCCAACAAACGTGGCTTCAAACCGGTTCCGATCAATGCCAAGGTCTCGTTTGATCTCAAGAGCAGCAGCATAGAGAAAACCTCCCGCAACGTGATCGGCCTGCTGCCCGGAAGTGAAACCCCGGACGAAGCCATTCTCTACATGGCGCATTGGGACCACCTGGGTACGCATGCTGGCGACGCGGGTGACAACATCTACAACGGTGCAGTCGACAACGCGACCGGCGTGGCCGGCATCCTCGAGATCGCCGAAGCCTTCCGCAAAGCCCCCACGCCGCCCAAGCGTTCGATCCTGTTCCTGGCCGTGACGCTCGAAGAATCTGGCCTGCTGGGTTCCAAGTACTACGTTGCCCATCCGGTGGTACCACTGGATAAAACGGTTGCCGTGTTCAACATCGATGCGCTTTCGCCGATCGGCAAAGCCCGTGACATCACCGTGGTCGGCAAGGGCAGTTCGCAACTGGAAGATTGGCTCAAGACCGTACTCGCTGGTCAAAAACGCAAGGCGGTAGGCGAAACCAACCCAGCGGCCGGTTACTACTTCCGCTCCGACCATTTCAATTTCGCCAAGGCCGGGGTGCCGGCGCTCTACATCGACAGCGGCACAAACTTGCTAGCGGGTGGCCAGGCAGCAGGCGACGCAGCGGCCCAGGATTACACCGACCATCGCTACCACAAGCCGGGCGACCAGTTCGATGCGTCCACGTGGAAGGTCGACGGCATCGTCGAAGACCTCGAAGCAGTGCAAGCAGTTGGTGTAACCCTTGCCAACGACGGCCAGTGGCCCAACTGGTATGGCGGCAATCCTTTCAAGGCGGCACGCGATGCAATGCGCCCTGCAGCGCCTGCATTGGTGCAGGTTGCGGAGCCAGCCGGGCCCTGAGTGATACCGTCATCGACATATCCGAAACGGGTTCACGAGCCCTGCATTTCAGCTAGGCTGGCGCTTCCTCCAACGTAGGGAGCGCTTCCGATGTCGATTGCATACTGGTGCATCCTGATTGCCGCCGCACTGCCCTATCTTTGGGTTTCATTGGCAAAAGGGAGCGGCGAGCGCTACAACAATAGCGACCCGCGCGGCTGGCAGGCGAAGCAGGAAAACCCACGGAGCAAGCGTGCGTATGCGGCCCAGTTGAATGCATTTGAAGCATTTCCAGCATTTGCCGCTAGTGTGGTCATGGCGCAATTTGCTCAAGTAGATGGACAACGCATTGTCTGGCTCGCGATGGCATTCATAGCGTTCCGGATTCTGCATGGCATTTTCTATATCGCCGACAAACATTCGTTGCGGAGCTTGGTATGGTTTTTGGGCTTGGCGTGCATGCTGACCCTGATGGGTTTAGCTGCGATGAAGGTCGCCGGGTAACCACCTGCACTAAATAACCGCGGCCTGAGCCGTGCCCGATCGGACTTAACCAACAAAACCCCAGTCTTTGAGGACTGGGGTTTTGCGTTAAAAAAGACCCTGGCGATGACCTACTCTTGCATGGCTTAGGCCACACTACCATCGGCGCAGCTGTGTTTCACTTCCGAGTTCGGGATGGGATCGGGTGGTGCCACAGCGCTAATGTCACCAGGGAGAGGG
>JBDSGA010000088.1:0-4427 GCA_039919235.1 Thermomonas sp.
CGCATTCGATGGAAACTTCCCTCAAACAGCGCCTCGTCGGTGCGAGCGTACTGGTGGCACTGGCAGTGATCTTCCTGCCGATGCTGGTCAAGGGACCGGCACCCGACAGCGGCGTGTCTGACGTGTCACTGGATATCCCGGCCGAACCCAAGGGTGATCCGGCCACCAATACCGTTGACTTGCCTTTGATCCCTGCTGCCGGCGCACCCAGCGGCGGCGTGGTTGGCATGCCGGCGGCCTCTCAGGACGAAAACGCCACTGCAGCACCTGCGGACGCGGGCGCATTTCCAACGGTCGCTGCAGGCGACTACGTGGTCAGCTTCGGAAGCTATGCCACCGCCGCGGATGCGCAACAGGTGATCGCCGCCCTGCGCAACGCGGGCCTGCCGGCTTTCTCTGAAGCCACTAAAGTCGGCACCCGTGACGCGCAGCGCGTGCGCATCGGTCCGTTCGCGGATCGCGCAATCGCCGAATCCGCGCGGCTGACCGCTGCCAAGGTAAACAGCGGGGTGGATGCGAAGGTGGTGGTGCTGGATGTCAATCCCACCGGGCCAGTCGCTGCCGCCCCAAGCGTTTCCGCGCAAGCCCCTGCACGAGTGGCAGTCGCGCCAACGCCGGCAGCCGCCAAGCCGGAACCGCTCCCACCCGTTGCCAAGCCTGTATCGCCGCCCGTAGCTAGCGTACTGAAGCCGGTCGCAACCACGCCTGCTTCCGCCGCTAAACCGCCGGTCACGGCTCCCGCGCCTACACCCGTCGCCAAGCCCGCGGTCGATACCAGCAAGACCGGTTTCGCGGTGCAGGTCGGTGCGTTTGCCGATACTGCCGCAGCAACCGCCTTGCGCGACAAACTTCGCGGTGCCGGTTTCAACACCTTCACCGATACCGTGAATACCGATGGCGGAATGCGCACCCGCGTGCGTGTTGGCCCGGTCGTGAATCGAGCTGAAGCCGATGCGTTGAACGCGTCGGTCAAGGCCAAGACGGGACTCAGCGGCATGGTGCGTCCGCATCCCTGATCTATCCGTCCAAGCCATCGTTCGCGGTGGCATGGGTTTGACGTTCGATATTGTTTCAACGCCTCTAATTTTCGGATCTTGTCATTTATGTGCGGAATTGTCGGGATCGTCGGCCAGAGCGAAGTCGCCGCACAGCTGTACGACGGGCTGACCGTGCTCCAGCATCGCGGCCAGGATGCGGCCGGGATTGCCACCGCCGATGGCGGCAAGTTGCATGTGCACAAGGGCAATGGGCTGGCGCGTGATGTGTTCGACGAACGCTCGATGGCGTTGCTGGTCGGCCGGGTCGGCATCGCGCATTGCCGCTATCCGACCGCCGGCAGCGAGGGCAGCGACGAGGCCCAGCCGTTCTATGTGAACTCGCCGTTCGGCATTGCGCTTGCGCACAACGGGAACCTGATCAATACCGATGAACTGCGTCGTGAAGTGTTCGAGCAGGACCGCCGCAACGTCAACACCGAGTCCGATTCAGAAGTGCTGTTGAACGTGTTCGCGCACGAACTGGATTCGCAGAAATCATTGACGCCGGACGCCGTGTTCCGCGCGCTGGAAGGCGTGAACCGCCGCGCCAAGGGCGGCTATGCCGTCGTTTGCACGGTGCTCGGCCTGGGCTTGGTGGCGTTCCGCGATCCCAACGGCATCCGCCCGCTGGTGCTTGGCAAGCGCACCGTGGCGACGGGCGACGAATATATGGTGGCATCCGAATCAGTGGCGCTGGACATCCTCGGTTTCGAGCACCTGCGTGACGTCAAGCCGGGCGAGGGCATCATCATCACCGCGCGTGGTGAATTGCATGCACGCCAGTGCGCCGAGCCGCAGGTGCATGCACCGTGCATCTTCGAATACGTCTACTTCGCGCGCCCGGACTCGATGATCGAGGAAATCTCGGTGCACAAGGCGCGCATGCGCATGGGCGTCATGTTGGGCGAGAAGATCCAGCGACTTCGGCCAGGCCATGACATCGACGTGGTGATTCCGATCCCCGACACCAGCCGCGATGCCGCACTGGAAATCGCCAACGTGCTTGGGGTGAAGTACCGCGAGGGCTTCATCAAGAATCGTTACGTCGGCCGCACCTTCATCATGCCGGGGCAGGGCGAACGGGCGAAGTCGGTCAAGCGCAAGCTCAACCCAATCCCGCTGGAGTTCCGCAACCGCGTCGTGCTGCTGGTCGATGATTCGATCGTGCGCGGTACCACCTCCAGGCAGATCGTGCAGATGGCGCGCGATGCCGGCGCACGCAAGGTGTACCTGGCATCCGCTGCACCGCCGGTGCGATATCCGAACATCTACGGCATCGACATGCCATCGCCTGACGAGCTGATTGCGCACAACCGCAGTGAAACCGAAATCGAGGCGCTGCTGGGCTGCGACTGGCTGATCTACCAAGACTTGCCGGATCTCGAAGCCGCCGTCGCTGGGCCTAAGTTCCCCGGACGCAAGTTCGACAGTTCCTGCTTCAACGGTGAATACGTGACCGGCGTGGAGCCTGGCTATTTCGAGCGGATCGAGCACCTGCGCTCGGATGAGGCCAAGAACCAGCGGCGAGCGAGTTGAAATTAGTTTACAGCGATTGCCGATGAGCGATCTGTTCTTCGTCGCGAAACGTTGCCTCGATGCCGCATCGCCCGAAGCGAAAGTCGCTGCGACCTTCAATGCCGCCGCCGCGTTCGGACGTGGTGAACTCGTCACCAACGAAGTCTCTCCAGCGCCGAAACCAATCCGCATGCCAGGCCGTCCGCCATCGCCGCGACTCGTGCATCCGCGCGACCTGCCAAAGCGTGGCTTGGGCAGTTGCGAAGGCCGTGCAGCGTTTATCCACGCAGTCGCGCATATCGAATTCAACGCGATCGACCTCGCATGGGATGCGGTCTATCGCTTCCGCGGCATGCCGGATGCGTACTACGCGGACTGGGTGGGTGTCGCCAACGACGAAGCGCGGCATTTTTCGCTGCTGCGCACGCGGCTTCGCGAATTGGATCATGACTATGGCGATTTTGATGCGCACAACGGCCTGTGGGAAATGGCTGAGAAGACCGATCGGGACGGACTTGCGCGCATGGCCTTGGTGCCGCGCGTGCTGGAAGCGCGTGGCCTGGATGTGACGCCGGGGATGATCGTCAAGCTCCGCGGGTTGGGCGATCACGCGACCGCCGACATCCTGGAACTCATCCTGAGTGAGGAAGTGGCGCATGTGGCGGCAGGCTCGCATTGGTTTCGCTGGTATTGCAAACGTGCTGGTGTGGAACCGAACACCCGGTTCCGCGAACTGCTGCGCGAATACGCGACCGGCGTCCTGCGCAAGCCATTCAACATGGAAGCACGCAAGCTGGCCGGTTTTGATATCGAGGAACTGGAAGACTTGCTGGCGGAGTCTGACTGACGGTCACCGCTGGTTGCCCATGTCACACGATCAGTACGACATGACCTCGACATTCCAGATGGGCGGTCCCGGTTACACGGGTTGCTGCGAACTCGCGAAATAGCATCTGAGGCACGATAGGTGCATTGCGAAGAAGCGCTACGCAGCTCGGCTTTAACGCGAGTGATCCGACTTGAACGTAACCTTTTGAGGCAGCTAATCGAACTGCTTAGTAACGCTTTGCTGTCGCCTACCCGAGTCTGCCCATGTCCAATGTCACACTGCCCGTTGACGATCAGTCGCGCCGCCCTGTCTGGCTAGCGTTGTTGGCCATTGCCGCGATCGTCGGCACCATTGCACTGGCGTTCGCGTGGATTGCGGGCTGGCTCACGCCAGGTCGGTTGACCTCCGAGCGATTCACGAATGCGATTGAAGCCGGCAATGGCGAGGTGTACCCGGGCTTTCGCCGTGCGCATGCAAAAGGCGTGTGCGTGGCCGGTTATTTCGAAGGCAACGGAAAAGGTGTTGCACTTTCAAGCGCGCGTATTTTCGCAGCGGTGCGCACGCCGTTCGTGGGTCGGATGTCAGTAGGTGGTGGTTCGCCCTATGGCTTGGACAACAAGGCGCGAGTTCGCAGTATGGCGTTGGAGTTGCGCGGCGACGACGGCCAGCAATGGCGCATGGCGATGAACAGTTTCCCGTTCTTCGGCGTGTCGTCTGTGCAGGGCTTCTACGATCAGACCCGCGCCAATGCGCCCGACCCCGCGACTGGCAAGCCGGATCCGGCCAAGCAGGCGGCATTCGCGCAAGCACATCCGGAGTTCGCACGCTTCGCGGCGTGGGCCAAGGACGCGCCGTGGTCAACCAGCTGGGCCAACACGACCTACAACGGCGTGAACACGTTCCGTTTCATCAACACGAGCGGAGCCGTCAGCAATGTGCGCTGGTCGATGCAGCCGCAAACTGCATTCGTAGCGATGACGCCCGCACAACGGGAGGCAGCCGATGCCAATTTCCTCAGCGAAGACTTGCAGGCGCGCCTCGCCCAA
>JBDSGA010000089.1:0-7383 GCA_039919235.1 Thermomonas sp.
TGCATACCGCGCCTGGCCATGGGCAGGAAGACTTCGCGGTCAGCCAGAAGTACGCACTGGTAGAGAAATACGGCGCGGCGCAACTCAATCCGGTCGATGGACGTGGCGTGTACCTGCCATCGACGCCGCCTGCCGGCGATACCGAGCTCGCGGGCCTGCATGTATGGAAAGCAAACGACGTGCTGGTGGATGTATTGCGCACCAGCGGCCACCTGCTCGCGTTCTCCAAACTCAACCACAGCTATCCGCATTGCTGGCGGCACCGAACGCCGGTCGTGTTCCGCGCCACCCCGCAGTGGTTCATCTCGATGGACCAGGCTCACCTGCGCCGCGATGCAATCGCAGCGATCGATACCGTCACCTGGTATCCCGCCTGGGGCAAGGCGCGCATCACCGGCATGATCGAAGGGCGACCGGATTGGTGCATCAGTCGCCAGCGCACTTGGGGCGTGCCGATCACTCTGTTCGTGCATCGCGAAACCGGTGAGCCGCATCCGCGCAGCGTGGAGCTGATGCGCGAGGTTGCCGACCGCGTCGAGCGCGAAGGCGTGGACATCTGGTATTCGCTGGATGCCGCCGAACTGCTCGGCGATGACGCTGCCAATTACGACAAGATCACCGACATCGTGGATGTGTGGTTCGATTCCGGGGTCACCCATGAAACCGTGCTGGTGGAACGTGGTCTCGGCAAGCCGGCAGACCTCTATCTGGAAGGCTCCGACCAGCATCGCGGCTGGTTCCAGTCATCCCTGCTGACCGGCGTTGCCATCGACAAGGCGGCGCCCTACCGTCAGTGCCTGACGCATGGTTTTACGGTGGACCAGCACGGCCGCAAGATGTCCAAGTCGCTTGGCAACGGCATTGAGCCACAGGACATCATGAAGACGCTGGGCGCGGACATCCTGCGCCTGTGGATTGCATCCGCTGATTACAGCAACGAGATGTCGCTTTCGCAGGAGATCCTGAAGCGCAATGCGGACGCCTACCGCCGCATCCGCAACACCGCGCGATTCCTGCTCGGCAACCTGCACGGCTTCGATCCGACCCGCGACCTGCGTCCGCTAGACGACATGGTCGCGCTGGATCGCTGGATCGTGCATCGCGCCTGGCAAGTGCAGGAAGAGATCGCCAAGGCGTATGCGGATTACGATTTTGCGGCGGTGGTACAGGCGTTGATGAACTTCTGCAGTGTCGACCTCGGCTCGCTGTATCTGGACGTTACCAAGGATCGCTTGTACACGATGGGCGAAGACTCGCGTGGCCGTCGTAGCGCGCAGTCGGCGATGTATCGGATCGCCGAAGCCTTCGTGCGTTGGATCGCGCCTATGTTGAGTTTCACTGCGGACGAAATGTGGGCCTACATTCCGGGCGCACGCGTCGCCAATGTGCTGTTCGCAACGTGGTACGACGGCTTGGCACCGCTGACGGATGATGCGGCGTTGTCGGCCAAGGACTTCGACAATTTGCTTGCTCTGCGCGAGCAAATGTCCAAGGTGCTGGAACCGATGCGCGCGGCTGGCGCGATCGGTGCGGCGCTGCAAGCGGAGATCGAACTCCACTGCGGCGTGTCGGACCAGAACTGGCTGGCGCCGTTCGTCGATGAACTGCGCTTCCTGCTGATCAGCGGTGACGTGCGCATCGTGCCGGACGCGGCCACCAATACGATCGTGGTGTCCGCGAAGCCCACGACCAAGGTCAAGTGCGTGCGTTGTTGGCACCATCGCGAAGACGTAGGCACCCACGCCGAACACCCGCAATTGTGTGGACGCTGTATCGGGAATATCGATGGGGCCGGCGAAGATCGGAGATTTTTCTGATGGCAATGCCCACGATCAAGCCCAATGCCCTGCCTTGGCTAGCTGTGTCTGTGCTGGTGTTCGCCCTGGATCAGTGGAGCAAGGCGTGGGTGCTGCGGACGCTGCCCGAACATGTACCGGTTCCGGTGATCGACGGATTCTGGAACTGGTATCGCACCTACAACACGGGTGCCGCCTTCAGTTTCCTTGCGGATGCGGGAGGTTGGCAGAAATGGTTCTTCGTAACCCTTGCGTTCGCGATCTGCGGGCTGATGGTGTGGATGCTGGCGCGGACATCGCGCCGCGATTGGCGTTCTGCATTGCCGTTGGCGCTGGTCGTCGGCGGCGCGCTGGGGAATGTGGTGGACCGCTTCCTGCATGGCCATGTGATCGACTTCGTGCAATGGTATGTCGGTGAGCATTATTGGCCGGCGTTCAACATCGCGGATTCCGCAGTGATGGGCGGTGCGATCGGCATCGGCTTGTTTGGCTTGCTGTCAGGTAAATCCAAGCATTCGGGTCGATAATTCGCATATGGATGTCCTCCTCGCCAATCCCCGTGGTTTCTGCGCCGGTGTCGACCGCGCGATCGAGATCGTCAAGCGTGCGATCGAAACCCTTGGCGCACCGATCTACGTGCGCCATGAAGTCGTTCACAACCGCTTCGTCGTCGATGACCTGAAGGCGCGTGGCGCAGTGTTCGTCGAAGAACTCGATGAAGTGCCAGATGGCGCGACCGTCATCTTCAGCGCCCACGGCGTATCGCAGGCCGTGCGCAACGAGGCGGGCCGGCGCGGGCTGAAGGTCTTCGATGCGACTTGTCCGTTGGTCACCAAGGTTCATCTCGAAGTGGCGCGGCAATGTCGCAACGGCCGCGACATGGTGCTGATCGGGCATGCCGGCCATCCCGAAGTCGAGGGCACGATGGGCCAGTGGCTGACCTTCAAAGAGCCTGGCGATGGCGGAGGAAGAGGAAGAGGGCAGATCTACCTGGTTGAGGACATCGATGGGGTTGCAACGCTTACCATCGCGCAGCCTGAAAACGTCGCCTACACCACGCAAACCACGCTATCGGTGGACGACACGCGCCATATCATCGCTGCGCTGAAGGAAAAGTACCCGGCGATGCAGGGGCCAAAGAATGATGACATCTGCTACGCCACCCAGAATCGACAAGATGCGGTGCGCGAACTCACGACGCATTGCGATCTTGTCTTGGTCGTGGGCTCTCCCAATAGCTCGAATTCCAATCGCCTGCGTGAGCTTGCCGAGCGAGAAGGCGTGCAGGCTTACCTGATTGACGGCGCCGACGAAATTGATCCCAGCTGGGTGGCCGGAAAACACAGCATCGGCGTTACCGCCGGCGCTTCCGCTCCGGACGTGCTGGTTCAGGGTGTGCTGGCGCGCCTGAACGCGCTGGGTGCCGGCAGCGTGCGCGAACTGCATGGCGAGCCAGAGAACATGGTGTTCGCCCTGCCCAAGGAATTGCGCCTGCAACTGGTGGACTGAGCCGGTAGCGGATAGAATTACCGGCCACGCCGGAATAGCTCAGTTGGTAGAGCGGCGCATTCGTAATGCGTAGGTCGTAGGTTCGATTCCTATTTCCGGCACCACACCTGTTTCTTCATCCGCTGAGGCAAGGCCATGGATCCGATCTCGCTAGAGGATCTCGCACTCCTGGATGTCCTGAAAAGGATCGACCAGCACATCGAGCTGACCCATGGCGACAGCGAGATCCGGCTGCGCATGGTCGAGAGCGGCTTGCTCGAGGATGACGAGGATGGCTTGCGGCTGACCTTGGCTGGTATCGAGTTGTGCAAGTCGTTGCAGCACCGCGTCGCCGTCGATACCCAGGCCGAGAAGGTGCTCAAGGAGCGTGCGGCGGCTGAAGCAAACGTGGGTGTTCCAGAAGCCGGCGCCATCTCGCCGGCCTAGCGTTTTGTTCGCGCACTAGCCGCGCACCTGGCGCTGCCCAATCGTGTCTCGCTGATGTTGCTTCGCGCGCTCACCAGCTGCGTAGTTGGTCGCGCAAGAGGCGGCTGTCGTTGGCCAAGTGCCTGACGGTGCTTGCGCGCACCAGCATGTCAGCGAGCGCATGTGGAAGCGTGATCGGATGTCCGATCAGTGGCTCCACGACTTCCGGGAACTTGGCCGGATGGGCGGTTGCCACCACGCACCAGTCGCCATCGACACCATGCTTGCGCATTCGCAGTAGCACGGAGGTCGCGCAGGCAGTGTGCGGGCATATCGTTTCGTCGAAACGCTGGTGCATCTCGATGATCGTGGCGCGAATCGCATCATCGTCGACGCTGTCGGCATGCACCGCCGCACGCAGTCCGGCGGCATCCGGATACAACGACTGCAAGCGCTCGAAGTTGTTCGGCGCGCCGACATCCATCGCATTGGCCAATGTCGTGATGGTGGAGCGCGGCTGATATTCGTATCCGGTAAAGAACCGTGCGAGTCCATCGTTGGCGTTGTTCGCCAACACGACATCGCCAATCGGCAAGCCGCAGCGCCTTGCCAGCAGACAGGCCAGTCCATTGCCGAGGTTCCCCGTCGGCACGACGAAATTCAGTGGTTTGCCGGTAGCGCGCCAGTGCGTCAGTGCGGCATACGCGTAATACGCCATCTGCGGCAGCAAGCGACCGATGCTGATGCTGTTGGCCGACCCGAGTGGCACCTCCCGACGGAGCTCGGCATCGCCCAGCACGTCCTTGGCCAGCCGTTGGCAGTCATCGAAACTCCCATCGACCCGGAACGCGCGCACGTTGTCGCCGAAGCAACCAAGCTGGTGCGCCTGTCGCGGCGACACGCGACCATCCGGATACAGGATCGCCACGCGCACGCCGGGCTTGTGATGGAAGGCCGCGCCGACCGCAGCGCCGGTGTCACCCGAAGTGGCGACGACTATCGTGAGTGGCTTGTCGCCTTGCGGCAGAGTCGCCATGCAGGCGGCAAGAAAGCCCGCGCCGTAATCCTTGAACGCCGCAGTGGGGCCATGGAACAGCTCCAGGACGTAATCGTCAGCCGTGCCGAATGCTCGCAGTGGAGGCTCGACCACGAACGCGTTGCGGCAGATGTCGTGCAACGAGGTTTCGAGCGCATCGCCTTCGAAGAACGGGAGCAACAATCGGTACGCGATATCGGCGAGCGTGGTGTCATTTGCGAAGTCTTCCGGCTGGAATATCGGGAACGATTCCGGCATGTACAGGCCGCCATCCGGCGCCGGGCCGGCGGTAATCGCCGCGCTGATGCTGACGGCGGGCGCGAGGCCGCGCGTGCTCTGCATCTTCATGCGATCAGCGCAGCTGCGGGCGCTCCAATGGGGGTGACGTGCATGTCACTGCCGAGGCCTGCGTCGCGGAATGCACCCACCATCGCCTCACCTGCGCGCTCGGCGCTGGCGCGATCTTCGAACCAAGCGAATACGCTAGGGCCGGCACCGGAAATACTCGCGCCCATCGCGCCCGCATCCAGCGCAGCCTGCTTCACCAACGCGAAGCCTGGAATCAGCGGGGCGCGACGTGGTTCTACGAGTACATCGTCCAATCCGGCGCGGACCAGCGCTGCATCGCCGCGTTCGCAGCCCAGCAATACCTGTGCCAGTTGCGCGCTCTGCGCCACGAATTCGCGTAGCGCGTAATGGCCCGCAAGTGCCGCGCGCGCTTCTCGTGTTTCCAGCACGGCGTGCGGATGCACGACCACGCAATGCCATGCATCGGGGACATTGATGCGGATCATGCGGTCGGCAGTAGCCAGTACCAGCCCACCCAGCAGCATCGGCCCGACGTTGTCGCCGTGCAGGCCACCACTGGCGACCGCCTCGCCGACGAGTGCGTGCGGATATAACGCATGCACATCCAGCGGCGTATCCAGCAATGCGTTTGCCGCGATCAATGCAGCCACACACGATGCCGCCGATCCGCCGAGTCCAGAGCCGAGCGGAATGCCTTTGTCGAGTTCAATTTCGAACCCGAACAGCAGGTCCAATGCCGTGCGCAGCGAGATCAACGCCGCACCTGCGGTATTGCGCTCAGCCTCCAGCGGAAGGTCGGTGACGATGCCGCGGATTTCCTTGATGCGCACGGTTGGCTTATCGATGCGGCGCACGGTCGCGATGTCGCCTATGCCGGCAAGACTGTGGCCGATGATATCGAAGCCGACCCCGATATTGCCGACTGAGCCAGGCGAGAATGCTCTTGAAACCCCGGCACGCACGATCTTGGTGGTGGCTGCACTCATTGATGCATGGATTCTGCGGCGTCACTCGAGCGCGACACCACCAGCGCCGTCGCGGTCATGTCCGCCGTCACGTTGCCGACCGTGGCCAGCACGTCGGGGATCGCATCGACCGCCATCAGCACGGCCAATGGCGCGATCGGCAGGCCCATTGCCTGCGAGACTGGCAAGTTGGTGGCGATGAAGATTGCCTGACCTGGCAGGCCGACCGAACCCATGCTGACCAAGACCGACAGCGCGACACCGGTGACAAGTTGCGTCGTGGTGAGGTCAATGCCGAGCGTCCACGCCACGAAACTCGCGGTGGCGATGTACTGGATCGGTGAGGTGATCCGGAACAGCGAGACCGCCATCGGCAGCACCAGCGCGGACACCCGTTGTGGCCAACCCAGCCGCTGGCCAGCACTGTCCAGCATTGCCGGCAGGGTGGCCAGCGAGGATTGCGTACTCGCTGCAACGGCTTGCACCGGCGCCAAGCCGGACATGAAGTAACCAAGGTTCTGACGGCCCACTACCACGCCCAAGGCGACCAGCAGCACAATAGCCAGCAGATAGAGCCCGCATTCCAGCAGGATATAAATGCCGAGTGCCTGCAGCATGCCGATGCCGGAGCGTGCGGTCAGCGCCAGCACCAGCGCGAAGATGCCGACCGGTGCGGCCCACAGCACCCAGCGCACGATCACGATCATCGCATCGCTGACGGCCTGGAAGAAGCCAACCACGCGATCCCTTGGCTCGGGATCGATACGGGTCAGGGCGAAACCAAAGAACAGCGCGAACGTCACCAGCGGCAGCATCGCGCCGGCAGCGGCAGCGGCCACGGCATTGGTGGGGATGATCGCGGTCAGTGCATCCGCCCAGCCGCCGGTCAAGGCAGGCAGTTCCGCTTCGTGGCCACGAAGTGCGGCAGCAACCGCGGGATCAGGCTGCAGTTGCGACAGGATCAGTGGCGCCAGCACCGCGGTCATCGCCGCAGCGGCGGTGAGCAGGATGATGAAGATGATGATCGCGCGCCGCGCGACACGCCCGGATTGCGCGGCATCACTGGCCTGGTTGACGCCGACGATGACCAATGCCAGCACCAGCGGCACCACGGTCATCTGCAATGCATTGAGCCAGAGCTTGCCGAACGGCTGCACGATGTCGGCGACGCGGATGGCCAATGGCGTATCCAGCCACGCCAACAGGATGCCGAGCACGATGCCGGCCACAAGACCCGCCATCACGCGTTTGGTCTGGCTCATCGGGTGCGCTCCGCGTCATTGATGTTGGGCAGCTTCCATGTGCTGCGGAGTTGCATGTATTGCGCTTGCGGAAGCTGCACGAACACCGGTTTGCGCCGCGC
>JBDSGA010000090.1:0-10978 GCA_039919235.1 Thermomonas sp.
AAACCGTGTACCAGTGGAAGGACGCCAAGGGCGTTACCCATTACGCTGACTCCGCCCCTGCACAGACCTACAAGAAGCGCGATATCAATGCGCGTTCCGGGACCGCTATTGAAGTGGTAGAAACCAAGAAGTCAGCCAAGGATGTGTCCTGCGACAACGCACGGACCAATCTCACGAACCTGCGGGGCCAAGGGTTAGTCGGCGTCGATAATGATGGCGATGGCAAGGCCGATGCCAACATGAACGCGGAGCAGCGTGTCGACCAGATCGCGCTCAACGAAGCCGTACTCAAGGCCAATTGCTCCGCCTCGGCAAGCAACGTCAAGTAATCCGCACGCCAAGCCCGCGATGAAGCAGATTGGAATGTTATTGCTTGCCGTCGCCCTTGGCGTGGCTGCCTGGTGGTGGTTCACCAGCGAGATGCCGCGCCGCGAACGTGAACGCGCCAAGGCGGCAGAGATGGCCACGGTCAAGGCCGAACGCGCGAACGCGCTGTACCGCTGGCGCGATGCCAACGGCAACCTGCAAGTGACGGATACCCCGCCCAAGGGACGCAAGTACGAACGTATCGGGCGCCAACCCGATGACGGCATCGAGGTCCGCGGCAACCGCGACTAAAACCACAAGCGAGAGTTCGCTCGGGTTAGCCGTGGCAAAATGCGGGACCCCTTGTCTCGCGAAACCCGCCATGCGCCTGTCGCAGTTTCATCTCCGCACCGAAAAAGAAACCCCCGCCGAAGCCGAGGTCATCAGCCACAAGCTGATGCTGAAGTCCGGGATGATCCGCAAGCTGGCTTCAGGTCTTTACACCTGGTCGCCGCTGGGACTGCGCGTATTGCGCAAGGTGGAGGCCGTCGTCCGTGAGGAAATGAACCGCGCCGGCGCGATTGAAATGCTGATGCCGACCATTCAGCCCAAGGAGCTGTGGGAGGAAACGGGGCGCTGGCAGAAATTCGGCGGCCAGCTGCTGAAGATCAAGGACCGCAAGGACGCCGAGTATTGCTACGGCCCTACTGCGGAAGAAGTCATTACCGACTTCGCGCGCAACGAACTGGCCAGTTACAAGCAACTGCCAGTGAATTTCTACCAGATCCAGAGCAAGTTCCGCGACGAGATCCGCCCACGTTTCGGGGTCATGCGCGCGCGCGAATTCCTGATGAAAGATGCCTATTCCTTCCATGTAGATGCGGAATCGCTGCATGCCGAATATCGGAACATGTACGACACTTACTCCCGGATCTTCACCCGACTGGGTTTGAAGTTCCGCGCAGTGTTCGCCGATACCGGCGCAATTGGTGGCTCGGCCTCGCATGAGTTCCACGTGCTGGCCGATTCCGGTGAAGACGCACTTGCTTACTCGGATGGTTCGGATTACGCCGCGAATATCGAATTGGCTGAAGCGGTTTCGCCTGGCGCTCGCCCCGGTGCTGCCGAGCCCCTTCGGGAAGTGGATACACCCACGCAGAAAACCTGCGAGGACGTCGCTGCGTTGCTGGGCATTGCCTTGCAGCAGACTGCAAAATCGGTCGCGTTGATGGCCGGCGATGCCGAAGGTGCCCTGCAGTTTGTATTGGCGCTGGTGCGCGGCGACCACATGGTCAACGAGATCAAACTACGCAAGCTGCCGGGCATGGCCGACTACCGGCTGGCGACAGAAGCAGAAATCCTCGAGTTTCTCGGTAGCGAACCGGGTTTCCTCGGACCGTTCAATCCGGCAAAACCCATCCGCGTGATCGCCGATCGTAGCGTGGCGGCAATGGCCGACTTCGTGGTGGGCGCCAACAAACCCGGCTTCCATCTCGCCGGGATCAACTGGGGCCGCGACCTGCCCGAACCCGAAGTCGCCGACATCCGCAACGCAGTTTCCGGGGATCCGTCGCCGGATGGCGAGGGCAAGCTCGCCATCGCTCGCGGGATCGAGGTCGGACATGTGTTCGCGCTGGGCTGCAAGTATTCCGAGGCAATGGGCTGCAAGGTGCTGGACGCCAATGGCAAGGCGATCAACCCGGCAATGGGCTGCTACGGCATCGGTGTGTCGCGCATCGTGGCGGCGGCAATCGAACAGAACCATGACGACAGCGGGATTATCTGGCCTGTCGCGATGGCCCCATGGCAGGTCGCGGTATGCATCATCAACCCCAAGAACGACCCCGCCGTGGTCGATGCAGCCAATGCGCTGTATGCGGAATTGAATACGGCCGGCCTGGATACCGTGCTCGACGATCGCGGGCTACGGCCGGGCGTGATGCTGGCCGACATCGAACTGATCGGTATTCCGCACCGGATTGTGGTGTCTGCGCGCGGGCTTGAAGCGGGCACCTTCGAATATCGCGCACGCAATGCCATGGACTCCGAACAACTCGAGCACGCTGCACTTCTCGAGAAAATGACCAGCTGAACATGCTTTAGTCTGGTTATTGCATCATGGGTTTACCGAAGTTAATATCGATAACCCAATCGGGCTCCCCCGAAGGCATGACAGAGGATGACACCCAAATGAGCATGAACATCGAAGGCCTGAGCACCAAGGAACTGGCCGAGTTGATCGCCCGCGCCAACAAGCGCAAGAAAATCCTTTCCAAGCGCCGGCCGGCTGCGCAGGTCAAGGCCGCCGTGGCCAAGTTCCTGAAGAGCACCGGCTGGGACTTCGAGGAACTTTATGGCGCTGCTGCTGTCAGCAAGCCAGCCGCAGCACCTGTCGCGGGTACGTCTGCGCCTGTGAAGGCGCGCAAGTCAACCAAGGGTCGCAGCTTGGGCAAGGTGGCGCCGAAATACCGCAATCCGGCCAACGCCAAGGAAACGTGGGCAGGCCGTGGCAAGCAGCCGCGCTGGTTGTCCGCCGAAACTGCGAAGGGCCGGAAACTTGAAGATTTCCTGATCAAGTAATCAGCGAAGCTTGGTCTTCGTCACGAAGCGCCAGCGAAAGCTGGCGTTTTCGTATCTGGTTTATTGACGGCACGCTTGCGCTTCAGAGGTTTCGGCGCGCGGTCACCAGCAGGTTTCCGAACATCAAACCTGCCAACAACGCCATCAACGTATTCAATGCAGCCATCCCAGCATCCTGGCCGGCGCCGATATCCTGGGCCTGCACCAACGAAATCACGCCCCGCAGCGCAACGCTGCCCGGCACCAGCATGATGATGCCGGGCAACCGGACCAGCGCTCCTGGTCGGTTGAACACGCGCGCATAGATATTGCCGGCAGCGGTCATGGTGAACGCGGCGAGGAACACACCTGCAGGTGCATCGAATAGTTCACCGCCGAACCGCGAGATCACGTACCCGGCTGCGGCGGCCAGCATCACCAGCGGATAATCGCGACGGTGTGCGCGAAACAACACCGCAAAGGCATAGGCACCGAATACCAGTGCGCACCAGACCACCCATTCGGGTTGTGGGCGCGAAGCACGCACGATTGGCTCCAGACCGATCAGGTGCGCCACGTTCAACGCAATCGCGGTGCCAATCGTGAGTTTCAGGATGGTGGTCATCGCCCCGGCGAAACGCGCAGTGCCGGCCACCAGATGGCGGCTGGTCAACTCGTTCATGGCATTGGTCAAAGTCATGCCAGGCAGCAGCACGATCAGCGCGGCGATGATCACCGTATTGAGGTTGAGTGGACCGATCAGGCTGGCCACCAGGATCGAGACCGTGCCCGCAAGCAGTCCGGCGATCGCTTCGAACGCTTCCGACAGGCGCGGACGCGACTGTGCGGCAGTTTCCAGCACGCCGATCATCAAGCCAATGATCCCGGCAGTACCGACATCCAGCCAAGGCAGCCGCAGCAGCCCCGCCACCGCAGCCGAAGCCAAGCCAAATGCGAGCACCTGCACGATGCGCGCCCGCAGCCCGATCGGTCGCATCAATTCGCGCAGCGCAGCGCGTCCGGCGGGAATCTGCAACGTACCGGCCATGACCTCTTCGGCGATCCGGTCGGCCTCGCACAGTCGGTACAGGTCGGTGTCCCCTGAACCCAGGCGCACGACACGGGTGGTGTCGGACATCCCGGCCGGCCGCGAGGGGTCGCTGAACGCCAGGATCATGCCGGTCGGATTGACCCAGGGTTCACATTCCAGCCCCAGCCGCCGGGCCACCGATTCGATCGCGCCTTCCAGCCGTTGCACCGTAGTGCCATAGGCGTGCAGGCGCGCGGCCAGGTCGACCACGAAGGCGATCCGGTCGAGGTAGCCGGCGTCGGTATGCGCGGGCGGGAGGGTGTCGGCGGCATGCATGTCGGCTAGGATCGCATGCGTTAGATGGATTCACACCGTGCCCACCGAGTTGCGTAAGCTTGCGTGGCGCCATTCCAAGGCATGCATGAGCAACGCTCCAAACCACCGTCCACCCACTGCCACGGTCGATCCCGGCGATGGCACGCGCCTGCGCCTCGCAGGTCGCTGGACACTGCGCTATGCCAACGAGATCGGCGACGTATTGCGTGATCTGCCGGAAGGGATCACCGCGGTCGATGCATGCGGTGTGGAACGCCTGGATACCTTGGGTGTGCTGCAACTGCTGCGCTATGCCGACCGCCGCGACATGGATTTCCATGGTTTTACCTTTCGCGATGACCAGCATGCGCTGATCGAAGCGATTGAGGACGTGCACGACGAACGCCCCAAGCGCAAGCGCGATACCGGTTTCAAGGCCGCGCTTGGTCGCCTGGGTTTCGCCGTCGTCGATAACGGCAAGGAAGTCATGGCGCTGGTGGCCTTCCTCGGCGAGGTGATGGTCAAGATCCTGAGGCTGTTCAAGGAACCGCGCCGGTTCAGGTTGACCGCGACCGTGCACCACATGGAACAGGTTGGACTGGACGCGGTGCCGCTGGTGGCGTTGCTGTCGTTCATGGTCGGTGCGGTGATCGCCTTCCTGGGCGCGATGGTGCTGCGTGATTTCGGCGCGCAGATTTTCGTGGTCGAGCTGGTCAGTGCTGCTTTCCTGCGCGAATTCGGGGTGCTGCTCACCGCCATCCTGCTGGCCGGCCGTACCGCCAGCGCATTCACCGCGCAAATCGGGATGATGGTCAACCGCGAGGAAGTCGACGCCATCCGCGTGCTCGGCCTGGATCCGATTGATCTGTTGGTGATCCCGCGTGTGCTGGCATTGCTTGCGATGCTGCCGCTGCTGACCTTCATCGCGATGGTCGCCGGCCTGGCCGGCGGCATGGCGGTCGGCGCGTTCAACCTCGACATACCGGCAGTGGCTTACCTGGCACGCATGCAGGAAATGATGAAGCTCGACAATTTCGTAGTCGGCATGGTCAAGGCGCCGATTTTCGCGATCATCATCGCCTTGATCGGCTGCCTGGAAGGCCTGCAGACTGAGGGCACCGCGCAGTCACTGGGTGAGCGCACTACCTCCAGCGTGGTGCAGGCGATCTCGATGGTGATCGTGGTCGATGCCTTCGCTGCGCTATGGTTCATGCAGATGGACTATTGACATGGGCACCACGGGCAACGACGAAGTGCAGATCGGGCAGAAAGAGGACGCGCCGATCATCCGTGTCCGCGGCCTGGTCAACCGTTTTGGCGACCAGGTCGTGCACGACGGGATCGACCTGGACGTGCGCCGCGGCGAGATTCTCGGCGTGGTGGGCGGCTCGGGCACCGGCAAGTCGGTACTGATGCGCTCGATCCTGGCCTTGCGCGAACCGGATGCAGGCCAGATTGAAGTGCTCGGCGTGGATGCGAGGTCGGAAAACCCAGCCGACCGCCGGCATATCGAGCGTAATACCGGCGTGTTGTTCCAGGATGGCGCCCTGTTCTCCTCGCTGACAGTGGGTGAGAACGTGCAGGTTCCACTCAAGGAGTACTACCCGGACTTGAGCGACTCGCTGCGCTATGAACTGGCCCTGCTCAAGATCAAGCTGGCGGGGCTGGCGGCAGAGGCGCTGGACAAGCTTCCATCCCAATTGTCCGGCGGCATGCGCAAGCGCGCCGGGCTGGCACGCGCGTTGGCACTGGATCCGCCCCTGCTGTTCCTCGACGAACCTACCGCCGGGCTGGACCCGATCGGCGCGGCGGCGTTCGACGACTTGATCCGGACCCTGCAGCAGGCAATGGGCCTGACCGTGTTCCTCATCACACACGACCTCGACACGCTATACGCTATCTGTGACCGGGTCGCGGTGCTGGCAGACAATAAATTGGTCGCGGTAGCGCCAGTGCGCGAACTGGAAACGTTGGATCACCCGTGGGTGAAAGAATATTTCAACGGCCCTCGCGGTCGCGCCTCGCGCGACCAACGCTGACACCAGGAAGGATGCAATGGAAACCCGTGCCAACTATGTCCTTATCGGCGGCTTCACCATCCTGGCAACGGTGTGCCTGCTGTTGTTCGCGCTCTGGGCGGCCAAGTTTTCGTCCGACCGCAACTGGCGCCAGTACGAAGTCATCTTCAGTGAACCGGTGACCGGGTTGACCGAGGGCGGCGGCGTGCAATACAACGGCATCAGCGTGGGCACCGTGGACAAGTTGAGCCTGGCACCTGACGACGCGCGCAAGGTCATTGCCTTGCTCAAGCTCAAGGCCGACACGCCGGTGAAAGTCGACACTCGCGCCAAGCTTTCACAGCAGGGCATCACCGGCGTTCCCTTCATCCAGCTCACCGGCGGTAGCCCGGAAGCCGCGCGGTTGGAGCCAGATGCGAGCGGAGAGATCCCCATTATCCGCACCGAGCCATCCGCGTTGCAGAACATCGCCGACACCGCCAACCGGCTGGTGGCGCGCATGGACAAGTTGATCAGCGAGGAAAACATCGCCAAGCTCAGCGCGACCATCGACCATCTGGAGCAGGCCACTGGCAGCATTGCCGGCCAGCGTGAGGACATCGCCGCGCTTATCGTCAACGCGCGCAAGGCCACCGAAACCCTGCAGATCACCCTGGCCACCGCCAATGGCTCGCTGAACAAGATCGATCGCAACGTGGTCGACCAGTTGCCGGCGCTGATGAGCAAGCTGGATGCCACCGTTGGCAAGCTCGATTCGGTCGCCGGCAATGCCAATGCCTTGATCGCCGAGAACCGCCCTGCCCTCCAGAGTTTCGCAAACGACGGCTTATCCCAACTCGGCCCGACCCTGTCCGACCTGCGTGCCCTGATCGGCGACTTGCGCCGGGTCACTGATCGCCTGGATGGCGGGCCCGCAAGCTACATACTGGGCCGCGAAGCACCGAAGGAGTTCGAACCCAAATGAACAAGCATGCATCCTTCGCCATGGTCCTTGCCTCCGTGTTGTTGCCTGCCATGCTTGGCGGCTGCGCGCTGCTGGGCTCTAAAGACTCGCCGACAATCTACGCACCAGACCCGCGCGTCGAGCCAGACCCGTCCTGGCCCAAGGTCAGTTGGCAACTCAGCACCACTCGCCCGACCGCGCCACGCATGATGGATAGCCTGCGCATCGCGGTCAGCCCGGTGCCGGGCGAGCTGCAGGTCTACAAGGACGCGTCGTGGGCGCGCACGCCTTCTGAAATGATCGACGACGGCGTCCTCCGCGCACTGGAAGATTCCGGGAAGATCCCGGCGGTCGCGCGCCAGGGCAGCGGCATTGGCGCAGACTACCGACTGGTGATGGACCTGCGTGATTTCGAGGCCGACTACGCGGGCGCCGCGATACCGTCGGCAGTGATCGAAGTCAACGTCAAACTCCTGCATTCCCACGACCAGACCGTGATCGGCAGTCGTACGTTTCGTCACGCGCAGCCCGCCGCCGGGATCGATGTTAGCCTGGTCGCCGATGCGTTCAGCCAAGCGCTGGGCGCGACCACACATGAGATCGCCGGCTGGGTACTGACCACCGGGCAGGCGCACGAATTGAAGCATCCCAGCGAGAAGCATTGACAGGCTCCAGCTAACTCGCATGCCCGCCGATTTGCCGCACCCACCGAAACCCCGGAAAATCGGGGCATTGGCAGGATTGCCGGAGAAATCTGCATGAGCGAAACCGAACAGGACCACGCGGCCGCCGTCGAGCGCGACGTCATGGAATATGACGTGGTGGCCGTTGGTGCAGGTCCGGCCGGACTCGCATTCGCGATTCGCCTGAAACAGCTGGACCCGAATATCTCGGTCTGCGTGATCGAGAAGTCATCGACCATCGGCGCGCAGATCCTGTCTGGCGCGGTGATCGAAACCGGTCAACTGGACGCACTCCTGCCCGATTGGCGCAAGAACCCGCCACCCATTTGCGTGGATGCCACCAACGACGAATTCTGGCTGCTCAACAAAACCGGTGGCCACAAGCTGCCAGTGCCGCCCGGCATGCACAACAAGGGCAACGTGATCGTCAGCCTCGGCGCGATGTGCGCCTGGATGGCACCGCAAGCTGAAGCGCTGGGTGTGGAGATCTATCCCGGTTTCGCCGCCGCAGAAACGCTGCACGACGAGGCGGGCACAGTGATCGGCTTGCGCATCGGCGACATGGGCGTGGCCAAGGATGGGTCGCATAAACCCGGCTACACCGCCGGCATTGATATTCGCGCCAAGGTCACCGTGCTCGCGGAAGGCGCGCGCGGACATCTGACCAAGCGTTTGGTGCAGCGCTTCAAGCTCGATGCCAACAGCGATCCGCAGGGTTATTCGATTGGCATCAAGGAACTCTGGCAGTTGCCGGAAGACCGTGTATCGCCGGGCAAGATCGTGCACAGCTTCGGCTGGCCGGCGGACAGCCATACCTACGGCGGCAGTTTCATGTACCACTTGGACAAGGGCCGCATTGCGATTGGTTATGTGAGCGGGCTGGATTACAGCGATCCCGAATACAAGCCGTGGGAAGCCTTCCAGCAATGGAAGAATCATCCGATGGTCCAGCCACTGCTGGAAGGTGGCAGCATTCTTTCGGCAGGCGCACGCGCGATTGTCACCGGCGGCTATCAGTCATTGCCGAAGTGCGACATGCCTGGCGCACTGCTGATCGGCGATACCGCCGGCCTGCTCAACGTACCCAAGATCAAGGGCACCCACCAGGCAATCCGCAGCGGCATGCTGGCCGCCGAACACCTGGTCGCCTCGCAATTCGTGACCGAAGGATTCGATGCGAAACTGCGTGCATCCGATGTAATGGATGAGCTGCGCTCGGTGCGCAACATCAAGCCCGGCTTCAAGCGCGGCCTGTGGTTCGGCATGTTGAATGCCGCATGGGAAACCGTGACCGGCGGACGTTCGCCGTGGACGTTGAAGAACCGCGCGGACTGGTCGTCGATGCACAAGCTTGGCGAATGCGAGGAACCCAAGCGCGACTATGTGGATCGCACGCTGCCACCGCGTGATCGACTGGCCAGCGTCTACTACGCCGCCACCGAACACGACGAAGACCAGCCGGTGCACCTGCACGTAGCCGACACCGATATCTGCGCCGGCCGCTGCGTGGTGGAATACGACAACCCCTGCACCCGCTTCTGCCCGGCCGCGGTCTACGAGATGGTGCCCGATGCTGCTGCGCCGCACGGCAAGCGCTTGCAGATCAATGCCGCCAACTGCGTGCACTGCAAGACCTGCGACATCAAGGACCCGTACGAGATCATTACCTGGGTAACGCCGGAAGGCGGCAGCGGGCCGAATTACCAGAACCTCTAGACATGGACCTGGGCAACAGGATTCCATTGTTCCTGGGTGTCGCCGACGACATGCTGGTCAGGTATATCAAGGTCGAATGGTCGCCGACCGGTACTGACATCGAAATGCTCAGCTTGGGTACCGCCAGCTTCTTCGCCCAGTTTCCGCCGGAGCTGAAACGTCGGTTCGGCAAAGTGCTGGTCAGCACGCAAGATGCCGGTCTCAAACAGGTGGACTTCGGGCGGGCCGCAGTCGTCAACTACGTCGCCGACAGCGACCTGTGCGGGGGTGCTCTCGACGTCATCGAGGGTATGGTTGATCGCGGCGGCGGCCCATGTTTCAACCACCCCGCGCGGGTCCGGCTTACCCGGCGCCATCACATCAGCAAACGGTTGTCTAAGCTGCCGGGGCTGGTGGTGCCACGTACCGCGTTGATCACGGCGAGCGACCCTGACGATCTGATACGTCAAGTTGACGCCGCCGGCATCAGTTGGCCCGTGATCCTGCGCGTACCGGGTTCACACGGCGGGCGGGATACCGCACTCGCCGTCTCCGCTGCGGACGTGCCGCGCGCCCTCTACAGCATCCCGGTGGGCGGCAAGCCACTGTATGTCACCGCGTTCCATGACTTTCGAGATGCTGACGGCCTGTTTCGCAAGCTACGCCTGGTCGTGGTGGGCCGCCGCGTGTTCGCGCGCCATTTTGTCACTGGCGCTGGCTGGAGCGTGCATGCCGGCGACCGCCTGGAAGGCACATCGGAAACCGAAGATGCGATCCTGGACGGCTTCCCTGGCAGCCTGGCGATGGACATTGAGGGCCTCGCCTTGCGCGTGGCAGACACACTTGGCCTGGACTGGTTCGGTATCGACTGTTGCCCACGCCCGGATGGAAGCCTGCTGATCTTCGAGGCCAACGCTGCCATGGATGTGCTGGCCAACACCACGCGTGGAGACCCAGGTGCCGTTCGCCGTATCTCCGTGATCCATAGCGCGCTCGTCGAGCTGCTGCTGGATGCATCGCGCTGGCGCCACCAGGGTGGGAACGTGTCGCCATGAATCCGGAATACGTCGAGATCTTCAACAAGCGTGGGCATCCCTACCATGCGGCCATGCAAGTGTTCCCCGAGGCGCGCAACGCGGAGTTCGACCAGCTGTTCGCTGCGCGTCCGCTGCAAGCCGTGCCACGCGTCCTTGACATTCCCGCTGGGGGCGGCTACCTCGCGCGGCATCTAGCTGGTCGCGCGCACGTCACTTCGCTGGAGATCACGCCAGGTTTCAGCGAGGACACGCAACTCGTGGATCCGGACAATCTGGGCGCGTTCTCGGGCTACGACCGCGCGGTTTGCCTGGCTGCCCTGCATCACTTCGATGATCCGGTGGGCTTCCTCGGTCGCCTGCGCGCTACCCTCCGACCTGGCGGCACGTTGCAC
>JBDSGA010000091.1:0-3559 GCA_039919235.1 Thermomonas sp.
CTGGATGCGTTGCGGTTGATGCATGCATTGCGACCGGATGGCATCGTTTGGCGGCAACGCGAAGACGGCAAGGGCACCAGTTTCAAGCTCGAACACCTGGCCGAGGACAACGGCTTGCGCGAAGGTCTGGCGCATGAGGCACTGAGCGACGTTCGCGCGTTGATCGGTCTTGCCCGGCTGTTCCTAACGCACCAGCCACGCATGTGGGAGTACGCCCTGCGCCTGCGCGACAAACGATTTGCGGCATCACTGATGGATCCGATTGCGATGACGCCGCTCCTACACGTCAGCCAGCGCTTTCCTGCGTCGCGCTTGTGCGCGGCGCCGATCCTCCCGCTTGCACGCCATCCGCAAATCGACAGTCGGATGATCGTCTTCGATCTAGGCTGCGAACCAGACGCATTGCTTGACCTCGATGCGGATGCAATCGCGGATCGACTGTACGTCCGCCAGGCTGACCTTCCTGAAGGCGAGTCGCGGATCCCGCTGAAGGAAGTGCATTGCAACAAATGCCCGGCGCTGGTGGCGTGGGATCACCTGCGTGAGGCGGATTTTGCGCGATTGTCGATTGACCCCGCCACGGTCATGCAGCGCGCGGCGCGCATCCGCGCAGCTGGCCCCGCGTTGGCGGAGAAGGTACGCCAGGTGTTCGTGCGCGAACGGCCGAGCGAGCACGTCGATCCCGATGCAGCACTGTACGATGGGTTCATCGGTGATACCGACAAGCGCTTGTTCGCCAGTGTGCGCGGCACCCCGCCCCTTTTGCTTGCCAAACAAGCCTTCGACTTCCGCGACCCGCGTTTGCCGGAACTGCTGCTGCGCTATCGCGCGCGTAATTGGCCAGAGACGCTGCTGCCCGCTGAGCATTTGCGCTGGAATGCCTACCGCCGCGAGCGCTTGCAGATCGACAGCGGCCTGTCCGAACTCACCTTCGCGCAATCCCGTGAGCTGATCGCCCAGTTGCGCACGGCGCATATCGATGATGGCAACAAACAGGTGCTGTTGGATGCGCTGGATGACTGGAACCTGCAGATCGAGGCCAGCCTGGCATGACGCCCTACTTCAGCGACAAATCCTTGAAGTTCCTGCGCGGTTTGGCGCGTCACAACGAGCGCGATTGGTTCCATGCACACAAGGTGGCCTACGAGACGCACCTGCGCGCGCCCTACCAGCGCTTGCTGACTGATCTGCAACCTGTGCTGGCAAGCATCAGCACGCATTTCCGCGCCGATACCAAGACCGTCGGTGGATCCTTGTTCCGCATCCAGCGAGACACGCGCTACGCCCACGACAAGTCGCCATACAAGACCTGGCAAGGCGCCAAGCTGTTCCACGAGCGTGCGCGGCAAGTCGAGGCACCTTCGTTCCACATCCATGTGCAACCAGGGCGATGTTTCGTAGGTGCGGGACTGTGGCATCCGGCCACCATCACCCAGCGCAAGGTGCGCCAATTCATCTTCGACAATCCCGGTGGCTGGCAGCGCGCGGCGCATTCCCCGGCACTGCGTGAACGCTATTCGCTGGAGGCCAGCGACATGCTGGTTCGGGTACCGTCTGGCTTCCCGTTGGACTTCGCCCACGCCGATGACTTGCGTCATCGCAACTTCGTGATGACCCGTGCGTTGAGCGAGGACGATGTGCTCGGGCCAGCACTACTATCGATTCTTGAGCAGGAGCTGACGGCGCTCTCACCCTTCATGGACTATTTGTGCGCATCGCTTGACCTGGAGTTTTGATCCCCGGCTTGCGAGCGGCATGCATGCCCGGCCATTCCATTTACGACGGTTGCCACGCTACTCTGCGCTGACTGACATCGGACTGCGACTCACATGAAGAAATGGCTGTTAGCCGGGCTATGCGTGGTGCTTGTCGCGCTGGTGACCTATGTTGCCGCCGGCCCTTACTTGGCGGTGAAAGGCATCCGCAACGTCGTGGCCAGCGGGGACTATGGGAAGTTGCCCGATTTCGTGGATTTCCCGAAGCTGCGCGAGAATGTCACGCCGCAGATCCAGGCACGGATCCGGCGCGATATCCAGGGACGTCTCGGGCGGGGCAACCCGGCCTCCATTGCCTCTGAGATCACATCGATGATCTCGCAACCTGCGATCAACGCGATCGTGTCGCCACTCGGAGTCGCCACGCTGCTGACCGGGACGACTTTGGCCCACAAGCTCACTGGCAAGCAGGCGCCAGATGGGCGCGTGCACGCGATCGACCCATTGCAGGATGCCCGCACGCATTACGAATCCCCCTCGCGCTTCACTGCCACGGTGATGACGGACGAAGGCAAGCCGCTGGTGTTCGTGTTCGAACGCAACGGTATCTACTGGAAATTGACCGGCCTGCGCTTGCCAGACTAAGCGCGGCGGCAGATTGAACGGACAATCAGGAACGACTGCAGCAGGGTTACTCGGCGCTGTTGGCTACGCCGTGGGGTACATGGCCTGCCGCGACATGCCGGCGTGCGGAATCGATGTTGTGCGGTGAATCGTCGAAGAAGATGTCGGCGCCGAACGCTTCCAGGAAAGGGCCCTTTTCGCGACCACCCAGGAACAGTGCCTCGTCCAGGCGCACGCCCCACTCGCGTAAGGTACGAATCACCCGCTCATGCGCGGGCGCCGACCTCGCGGTGACCAGCGCGGTGCGGATAGGGGCATGGTCACCGACCGGGAACGCCATCTGCAGGTCGTGCAACGCCGAGAGAAATCCCCTGAACGGTCCCCCAGACAACGGCTCGCGAGCGCGTTCGCGTTCGTGCAAGCCGAATGCTTCTACTCCATGTTCCCTCGAAACGCGCTCACTCTCGTCGCTGAAGATCACCGCATCGCCATCGAAGGCGATCCGCAGCTGGTCATGCCCCGACTGGGTGGCACGCGCCGGCAAAATGGTGGCAGCGGCGACGCCCGCTTCCAGCGCCGCGCGCACCGACACCGGGTTGGCGGAGAGGAACAGTTGTGCGCCGAACGGCTTGATGTAAGGCCAGACCGGCGCGCCGGAGGTGAACGTAGCGCGCCGAATGTCGAGCCCGTGATGCTGGATCGAATTGAAGATGCGCAGGCCGGTATCCGCCGAATTGCGCGACAGCAGGATGACCTCCACTCTTGGCGCGTGTTCCGTCGCCGCGGAGGAATTCAGCGCAATCAGCTTGCGTACCAGGGGAAAGGCAATCCCCGGTTCCAGGATGACGTCCTCGCGCTGTCGCTGATGGTCGGCATAGGCGTCGACGCCTTCCGCCTCGAACAGACCGTGACTGTCCTCAAGGTCGAACAGTGCGCGCGTAGTGATGGCCACCACCAGCCTGGGCGGAATGTGGTCCATTGAAATACCCGGCTCAACCATGGGCATCGCGCTGGAACAGGACGCGCTCGGGACGATGCAGGGCGAACCCTTGGGCGTAATCGACGTCCATCGTTGCAAGCACATCCAGGATGTCCTGGGATGACGCCCATTCCGCAACGACTTCAAGCCCCTGTTGATGGGCAATTTCCACCACCGCCTTGACGATCGACTGCGACATGCGGTCGCTGGCAATCGCCTGCACGAAGCTGCCGTCGATTTT
>JBDSGA010000092.1:0-5312 GCA_039919235.1 Thermomonas sp.
TGCACATGACCCCGCCCGCCGCGAGCATGGCGCTGTCGGAGCTGGAAAGGCTCTCGGGCGGCACCCTGTTTGATCGACGTGGCGGTCGCCTGCACCTGAACGCACGTGGTCGCGAGCGTTTGCCGTTGGCCAAGGAACTACTGCAGCGCCATCGCGAATTCGCCCGATTCGATGGGGACAGCATCGCCCCGGGCAGCGAACTGCGCATCGGTGCCAGCAATACGGTGGGCAATTACCGCATTGGCGAATTGCTGGCGCCGTTCACGCGTGAGCAGCCCGAGGTGCACCTGCGCTTGCACGTCGACAACACCCGGATCATCGCTGCGGGCGTGCTCGACGGCAGTCTGGACGTCGGCTGCGTGGAGGGTCCGGTCGTGCATGCCGAGTTGATGCGACGGGCGTGGCGCGATGATCTGTTGGTGGTCTGCGCCGCGGCCGGCCATCCCCTTGCGGGCCGCCGCAGATTGGTGCCCGCAGACTTCCGCAACACGCGTTGGGTGGTCCGCGAGCCCGGTTCGGCGACCCGCGCCATGAGCGAGCAACTCATGGCGCAGCTCCCAGCGCCAGAGGCATTGCTGGAACTGGGCCAGACCGAAGCCATCAAGCAAGCGGTGATTGCGGGGCTCGGGCTGGCCTGCCTGCCCGAAGTCGCGTTAGCGGACGCAGTGGCTGCGGGACGGTTGGTCGTGTTGGACACGTCGTTCGCCCAGTTGCGACGGACGTTGTCGCTGCTCTGGCATCGCGACCAGTATCAAGGGGCCGCGCTGCGCGCATTTCTTGCGTCGATCGCATCCCCAGCCGAAGCGGTCGACGAGGCTGTTCATATCGCGCAGTGAAGCCCGTCGCCACTGATCGCAGCCGACTTCGACCCTGCCTGCGGGATACAATCAGGGATCTCACACCTTGCCGGAGTTGCGATGTTTTCCCGTGCCGACCTGATCGCTGGATACGACCCTGAGCTGGCCAAGGCCATCGCCGATGAAACCCGCCGGCAAGAGGATCACGTCGAACTGATCGCGTCCGAAAACTACGCAAGCCCCCGGGTGATGGAAGCGCAGGGCAGCCAGCTGACCAACAAGTATGCTGAAGGCTATCCTGGCAAGCGCTATTACGGCGGCTGTGAATATGTCGATGTCGCCGAACGGCTGGCGATCGAGCGTTGCAAGGAATTGTTCGACGCCGACTACGCGAACGTGCAGCCGCATTCGGGTTCGCAGGCCAACCAGGCGGTGTATTTCGCGCTCCTGCAGCCGGGCGACACGATTCTCGGGATGTCGCTGGCACACGGTGGCCATTTGACCCACGGGGCCAAGGTCAACTTCAGTGGCAAGATTTTCAACGCGGTGCAGTACGGCGTCGATGAGCAGGGACTGATCGATTACGACGAAGTCGAGCGTTTGGCCTTGGCACATAAACCGAAGATGGTCGTGGCCGGCTTCAGCGCGTATTCGCAGGTGGTCGACTGGGCGCGCTTCCGCGCGATCGCCGACAAGATCGGCGCTTACCTCTTCGTCGACATGGCGCACGTGGCTGGCCTAGTGGCCGCCGGCGTGTATCCGAACCCGGTGCCGCATGCGCACGTGGTGACGTCAACCACCCACAAGACCCTGCGTGGTCCGCGCGGTGGCATTATCGTGGCCAGCAAATCCGGCATGGGCGACGCAGCCGAAGAGATAGAGAAGAAGCTGCAGTCGATCGTATTCCCGGGGATTCAGGGTGGGCCGCTGATGCATGTCATCGCCGCCAAGGCCGTGGCGTTCAAGGAAGCGTTGGAGCCTGAATTCAAGACATACCAGGCGCAAGTCGTGAAGAACGCGCAAGCGATGGCGAAAACGATTATCGGCCGCGGCTACAAGATCGTGTCTGGTGGCACCGAGAACCACCTGATGCTGGTGGATATGATCGGCAAGGACGTCAGCGGCAAGCAAGCGGAAGAAGCACTGGGCAAGGCGCATATCACCGTCAACAAGAATGCGGTCCCGAATGACCCGCGCAAACCGTTCGTCACCTCGGGCCTGCGCATCGGTACGCCTGCGGTGACGACACGTGGTTACGGTGAAGCCGACTGCGTGGCGCTGGCCGAATGGATCTGCGACGTCCTCGACAACCCGGACGACGAAAACGTCATTGCTGGCGTGCGCGCCAACGTCGAAAAACAGTGCGCGCAATACCCGGTGTACGGAGACTGACCTGGCGTGCATTGCCCGTTCTGCCAGCACGAGAACACCCGCGTGATCGACTCGCGCGTGAGCGAGGACGGCGTGACCATTCGTCGCCGGCGCGAGTGCGAAGCCTGCGGCGAGCGCTTCTCCACGCTGGAAACGATCGAACTGAAACTGCCGACCATCATCAAGTCCGATGGTCGCCGCGAAAATTTCGATGCGCGCAAGCTGCGGATGGGCTTCGATCGCGCGTTGCAGAAGCGGCCCGTCTCGGAAGAGCATATCGAGGCCTCGGTACGTGCAGTGGTGCATCAGTTGCGGATGACCACGGAGCGCGAGTTGGCATCGCGCCGCGTCGGCGAATTCGTGATGGGCGAACTGCGCAAGCTGGACCATGTGGGGTATGTGCGCTTCGCCTCGGTGTATCGCGCGTTCGAGGACGTCGCGGATTTTCGCGAAGAGCTCGACCGGCTTGAACATGACTTGCCCGGCGAGGGCCAGTTGTCGCTGTTGGGCGGCGCTAGCGAAGGCGTCACCCCGACCGACAAAGGCCGCAAGCGATGAGTTTTTGTGCAAACGACCACACGCTGATGGCGCGCGCGTTGCGTTTGGCTGAGCGTGGCGCATGGACCACGCGTCCCAACCCGATGGTCGCCTGCGTGATCGCGCATGGCGACCAAGTGGTCGGCGAAGGCTGGCACCAGCGCAAGGGCGAGCCGCATGCGGAGGTGTTCGCACTGGAGGCGGCAGGTGATCGTGCCAAAGGCGCGACCGCGTACGTCACCCTGGAGCCATGTGCGCATACCGGCAACACCGGTCCGTGCGCGAAGGCATTGATTGCCGCCGGGGTGTTGCGCGTGGTGTGCGCGATGCGCGATCCGTTCCCGCAAGTGGATGGTGCCGGCATCGAGATGTTACGCGCCGCCAACATCGTGGTCGAGGTCGGCCTGATGGACGCGCAGGCACGCGAACTCAATCGGGGCTTCCTCTCGCGCATCGTGCGGGGTCGGCCGTGGCTGCGGATCAAATTGGCGGCTAGCCTGGATGGACGCAGCGCGCTTGCATCCGGTGATTCGAAATGGATCAGCAGCGAGGCCTCGCGCATGGACGTGCAGCGTTGGCGCGCGCGTAGTGGTGCGTTGCTGACCGGCGCCGGCACCGTGCTGATGGATGACCCGTACTTGACGGTGCGGATGCCGGAAGGCGTCGACGTGGTGCCGCCGCTACGCGTGGTCCTGGATCCCGGGCTCGCGACGGTCGCCCGCGGCCGCGTGCGCGAGGGTGACGCGCCCACGTTGTACCTGCATGCGCCGGATGCAAAGCCTCCGCGCACGCTGGATGCCGACCACGCGGCGGTGCCCGTGCAGGGGGGGCTGTTCGACCTGCACGCGGTGCTGCGCCTGCTGGCGGATCGCGGCATCAATGAAGTGCAACTGGAAGCAGGCGCAACCCTGGCTGGCAGCTTCCTGTCCGCCGGCCTGGTGGACGAACTTCTGCTGTACATCGCGCCGGTGTTGCTGGGTGAGCGCGCACGGCCATTGTTCGATGGATTGCACATCGACGAAATGACCGAACGCCTGCGCCTGAAAGTCGTGGATACGCGTCACATCGGCGACGACTTGCGCCTGCTGTTGCGCCCAGAAGCAAACCTGACCTGATGTTCACCGGATTGATCGCAGGCGTCGGCCGCTTGGCCGCGCGGGAACCACTGGGCGGCGACGTGCGATTGACCGTCGACGTCGGCACGCTGCATTTCGCCGACGTCGCGCTCGGCGAAAGCATCGCGGTCAATGGCTGTTGCCTGACCGTCGTTGAATTCGATGGCACCAGCTTCGCGGTGGATGCCTCCAACGAGACGCTTGCACTTACCACGCTCGGCAGGCTTGAGATTGGCGTACCGCTGAACCTGGAACGCGCGATGTTGCCGACCGATCGGCTCGGCGGCCACTTGGTGAGTGGCCATGTGGATGGCCTCGCCGTGGCCGGGAAGCCTTGGGACGATGCTCGCGCGGTGCGTTGGCGATTTACTGTGCCGATGGCACTGCTGCGTTATGTCTCGATGAAAGGCTCGGTGTGTGTGGATGGCGTCAGCCTGACTGTGAATGCGGTGGATGACACCGGTTTCGAAGTCGCGTTGATCCCGCATACCGTCGAGCACACCGCATTCCATGCATTGCGCGAAGGCGATGCGGTCAACCTCGAAGTGGATTTGCTGGCGCGTTATGTCGAACGCCTACTGGCCACCAAGGACGCGCAATGAGTTTTGCTTCAATCTCCGAACTGCTGGAAGAACTGCGCGCCGGACGCATGGTGGTGATCGTCGACGACGAGGATCGCGAGAACGAGGGCGACCTGATCATGCCGGCGGAACTCGTCCGGCCGGCCGACATCAACTTCATGGTCACCCATGCGCGTGGCCTGGTGTGTCTGTCGCTGTCCCGCGAGCGCTGCGCACAATTGGGACTTGATCCGATGGTGCGCGACAACACCTCGCAGCACCACACCAACTTCACCGTGAGCATCGAGGCCGCCGAAGGCGTCACCACCGGCATCAGCGCCTATGACCGCGCACACACGGTGCGGACGGCGGTGCGTCCGGATGCCGGGCCGAAAGACCTGTCGCAACCCGGCCACATCTTCCCGCTGATGGCGCAGCCCGGCGGCGTGCTCTCGCGTGCCGGCCACACCGAAGCCGCTGCGGATCTCTCGATGCTCGCGGGCTTCGAGCCAGCGGGCGTGCTGGTGGAAATCCTCAACGCCGACGGCTCGATGGCGCGGCGGCCCGAACTTGAAGTGTTTGCGCGCGAGCACGGCCTGAAGATCGGCTCGATCGAGGACCTGATCCGCCATCGTTCTGAAACCGAACACACTGTCGAGCGCGTCGACAGTCGCCCGATCGACACCGACCATGGCGCGTTCGTCCTGCATACCTACCGTGACCGCCTGCGCCGTGCGCTGCATTACGCGTTGGTGCGCGGCGATGTTGGTGGCACCGAAGCCGTGCTGGTGCGGGTGCAGGCGCAAAACCCGCTGGCCGATGCATTGCATTGGCGTCGCAGCGATTTCGGCCCGTTGGTAGGTGACGTGCTGGCCCTGATCAATGCTGAAGATCGCGGCGTGCTGGTCCTGCTGGGTGAACCGCAGGAGCCG
>JBDSGA010000093.1:0-2584 GCA_039919235.1 Thermomonas sp.
ACGGCGACCGCGTTGCGACGTGCGCGATCAATCTGTCCGGTGCAAGTTTGGAAGACAATGGCTTGTTCGAGCGGATCGAGCACCTCATCAAGATGCATGGGATCGATCCCCGCCGGGTGATGTTCGAGATCACCGAAACCGTGGCTATGCGCAATTTCGGCGCCTCTAGCGGATTGATATCGCGTCTGCGCGCACTTGGATGCCGGGTGGCATTGGATGATTTTGGCGCGGGTATGTCTTCGTTCGGTTACCTGAAGAACCTGGAGCTGGACGTGGTGAAGATTGACGGCAGCTTCGTGCAGGCGATCGCCAGCGACCGCATGTCGCAGTCGATCGTCAAGGCGGTGGTGGAAATTGCCCATCAACAGGGGCTTGAAGTCGTAGCGGAATGGGCGTCATCCCAGGACATCCTGGATGTGCTGGCAACGATGGACGTCGATTACGCCCAGGGTTTCGCCCTGCATCGTCCTGAGCGCGTCCTCTTCCAGCGCGATGCCCATGGCTGAGCCGGACCTTTCGATGGATCCCATTCCACCCAGGCTGGTGGTAGCCATCACCACACGCGCACTGTTCGATCTTGAGGATAGCCATGGCCTGTTCGAGGCGGAAGGCGTCGACGCCTATGCCGACCATCAGCGGCAGCACGAGGATGTCATCCTGGAGCCGGGGATTGCCTTTCCCTTGGTACGCAAGCTGATTGCGCTGAATGCCTCGGCGGCGACGGAGGACGCGCCAAGAGTGGAAGTCATCCTGCTGTCGCGAAATTCGGCGGATACCGGCCTACGCATATTCAATTCGATCCAGCACCACGGCTTGGACATCCGCCGCGCCACGTTTACATCCGGTGCGCCGGTCTGGCCCTACATCAAGCCGTTCGGCGCGCAATTGTTCCTGTCGGCAAACGCGGTGTCGGTGCGTGCAGCGCTCGAAGCTGGCGTGGCCGCAGCCACCATCCTGCCAGCGCGCGCCGCGAAATCCGGGCGTGACCAGTTGCGGATCGCGTTCGATGGCGATGCGGTGATCTTCAGTGACGAGAGCGAGCGTGTCTCGCGCGAACATGGGGTGGAGGCGTTTGGCGCACACGAACGCGAGCATGCGCGTGAGCCGCTTTCGGGCGGACCATTTCGCGGATTCCTGTCCGCCTTGCACGACCTGCAAGTGGCTTTTCCGGTGGGAGAGCATGCCCCCATCCGCACCGCACTGGTCACCGCGAGGTCGGCGCCCGCGCACGAGCGGGTAATTCGCACCTTGCGCGAGTGGGGCGTGCGCCTGGACGAGGCACTGTTCCTGGGTGGTCGCGAAAAGGGCCCATTCCTGGAGGCGTTCGGTGCCGACATTTTCTTCGATGATTCACCGCACAACATCGATTCCGCACGCCGGCATGTCGCGGCAGGACACGTACCACACGGCGTAGCCAACAGCGCCGAGTGACTCGGTCAGGCTAATACGGGCCTGTGCGGTTGCTCCTGAAACCGGGATCAGTCAGGCAAGCGCAGACCGGTCAATTTCCAATTGATACCGTTGCGTTCGAAGACGAACACCAACGGCTTGGCTTCGTCCGTCGTCACCGTGGCAGTGAACCTCGAAAGTGACTCGTAATGGGTACGGGCATCCTTCAGCGGGTCAATCGCATGCACACGCCCATCTGGGCCTTTCTTGCCAGTGAGCTTGTGGGCCAGCGTCGTACCCGTCAGCAGGGTGGCGACACCCAGTGGCGACACAATCGCGTTGATCGTTGGTTGCGAGATCATTGTGGTCATTTCCGATGCGACAGAGGCTGCCTTGCCCGTGCCCAATCGCTGCTGGATATCGCGCCGAATCCTTGTCTGAATCTGCGGTGTGACGCTGTCGCGCAACCTCTCGAAATCGACGAAATAAGGCAGCTTGCCGTAATTCCCGCTGGCGACGACATTGCGGATGCCGTTCACGGCTAAATAGGGTCCGGCAGCGACATATGCCAACAGCGCTACAAGCGCGACGCACAGTCCACCGATCAGCCATTTTTTCTTCATGTGGTTCGCAGCCCGATGTCAGTCAGCGCAGGGTAGCGTGGCAACCGTCGTAAATGGAATGGCCCGGCAGCAATGCCTCACGCAAGCTGGGAATCAAAACTCCAGGTCAAGTGACGCGCACAAGTAGTCCATGAAGGGTGACAGCGCCGTCAGGTCTTGCGCAAGGATCGATAGCAGCGCTGGCCCAAGCACATCCGTCTCGCTCAACGCACGGGTCATCACGAAGTTGCGATGGCGCAGGTCATCGGCATGGGCGAAGTCCAACGGGAACCCGGTCGGGACCCGCACGAGCATGTCGCTGGCCTCCAGCGAATAGCGTTCACCCACCGCCGGGGAGTGCGCCACGCGCTGCCAGCCACCGGGATTGTCGAAGAGGAATTGGCGCACCTTGCGCTGGGTGATGGTGGCCGGATGCCACAGTCCTGCACCCACGAAACAGCGTCCAGGTTGCACATGGATGTGGAACGAAGGCGCCTCGACTTGTCGCGCACGCTCGTGGAACAGCTTGGCTCCTTGCCACGTCTTGTACGGCGATTTGTCGTGCGCGTAACGGGTGTCACGCTGGATGCGGA
>JBDSGA010000094.1:0-5707 GCA_039919235.1 Thermomonas sp.
CATGCACCATGAGCAGGACATGCGCAAGATGGGCGGCCTGCGCAAGTACATGCCGATCACCTTTGTCACCAGCTTGATTGGCACCCTGGCACTGGTAGGCATGCCGTTCTTCAGCGGGTTCTATTCGAAGGACACGATCATCGAAGCCGCGGCGCACCACGCGCATGAGCACGGCGACTGGATCGCACAATACGCCAACATGGCCGTGCTACTGGGTGCGTTCGTCACCAGCTTCTACAGCTTCCGTTTGCTGTACATGACCTTCTTCGGAGAAGAGCGTTTCCGTAACGTGGAAGCAGATTCGGATCATGCGCATGCTCACGATGCACACGCCGTTCACACGCATGACGATCACCAACACCATGGCGTGCACGAGCCGCATGAGTCACCGTGGGTGGTGACGTTGCCGCTGGTTTTATTGGCCATTCCGTCGATGCTGATCGGCTTCTTCACCGCCGGTCCGATGCTGTTCGGCACCGACGTGATGGGCAAGGTGCAACAGCTGCCGTTCTTCGTGGGTGCGATCGACCTCGCCAAGGAACACGACGTGGTCGCCAAACTGGCCGCGGAATGGCATGGCCCGGTCGCCTTCGCGCTGCACGGGTTCACTGCACCTGCATTCTTCCTTGCGCTGATGGGCTTCCTGCTGGCTACGCTGCTGTACCTGGTGATGCCGGAATGGCGCAAGGTCATCAACCGTTCGCTGGCGTGGCCGATCAAGGTACTTGAGCACAAGTATTGGGCGGACGATCTTTGGATCAAGGGCTTCGCCGGTGGCAGCGTTGCACTGGGCAAGCTATCGCGCATGTTCGACAGCAACGTGATCGACGGCGTGGTGGTCAACGGCAGCGCTGCCACGGTCGGGCTGGTTGCGGGCCTGGTCCGCAAACTGCAGTCGGGCTACCTGTACCACTACGCCTTCGCCATGATCCTGGGATTGGTCGCGCTGCTTGCGCTGGCCAACTATTACTGGCTGTGAGTTCGACGACTTCAGGATGGAAATTTCAAGCGTGACCCACTGGCCCTTGCTTAGTCTGCTGATCTGGCTGCCGATCCTTGGTGGCGTGTTTTCGCTGCTTGTCGGCAACCAACGGCCGCAGCTTGCGCGTTGGATTGCGCTTGGGTTCGCACTGCTGACCTTCGCGCTCTCGGTTCCGCTTTTCAGTGGATTCGAAATGGGCAGCGCGGCGATGCAGTTCGTCGAGCAGCACGCCTGGATTCCCGCCTATGACATCCAATACCACCTTGGCGTGGACGGGCTGTCGGTACCGCTGATCGGCCTCACCACGCTGGTCGGCGTGCTGGTGCTGGTAGGCGCGTGGGATTCGGTCGAGAAACGCGTGGCCCAGTACTTTGCCTGCCTGATGATCCTGGAAGGCGTCATGATCGGGGTGTTCAGTGCGCTCGACTCGATGCTGTTCTATGTGTTCTTCGAGGCCATGCTGATCCCGATGTTCATCGTGATTGGCGTGTGGGGCGGCCCGCGTCGCATCTACGCCTCGCTCAAGTTCTTCCTGTACACCTTCCTCGGTTCTGTGTTCATGTTGGTCGGGTTGATCTACCTGTACCTGAAAGGGGGCAGCTGGCAGATCGCGGACATGGCCGCGTTGCCGCTGAGCATGACTGAGCAGGCGTGGCTGTTCGCTGCGTTTTTTGGCGCATTTGCGATCAAGGTGCCGATGTTCCCGGTGCATACCTGGTTGCCGGACGCGCACGTCGAGGCACCGACCGGCGGCTCGGTGATCCTGGCAGCGATCATGCTGAAGATCGGCGGTTACGGTTTCCTGCGCTTCACGCTGCCGATCGTGCCGGATGCTGGGCATGAACTCGCATGGCTGATGATCGCACTCAGCCTGATTGCGATCATCTATGTCGGCATGGTGGCGCTGGTGCAGGAGGACATGAAGAAGCTGATTGCGTACTCCTCGGTCGCGCACATGGGCTTTGTCATCCTGGGCACCTTCATCGCCTTCTCGCTGGTGCGTGACGCCGACCTGGGCAATGCGGCGCAGCTTGGCCTGCAGGGCGCGATGGTGCAGATGATCTCGCACGGCTTCATCTCCGCGGCGATGTTCTCCCTGGTCGGCATCCTCTACCACCGCATGCACACCCGCATGATCCGCGACTACGGTGGCGTGGCCAACGTGATGCCGTGGTTCGCGATGTTCTGGGTGTTGTTCGCAATGGCCAACTCAGGCCTGCCCGGGACCAGTGGCTTCGTCGGCGAATTCATGGTGATCATGGCCAGCTTCCAGACGAATCCGCTGATCGCGCTTGCCGCCGCATTGACCTTGATCATCGGCGCCGGTTACAGCTTGTGGCTGACCAAGCGGGTGATCTGGGGCGATGTCGGCAATGCCAATGTCGCTGCGATGGAGGACATCAACATG
This sequence comes from Thermomonas sp., assembly GCA_039919235.1. Taxonomy (GTDB): domain Bacteria; phylum Pseudomonadota; class Gammaproteobacteria; order Xanthomonadales; family Xanthomonadaceae; genus Thermomonas. The sequence goes on from JBDSGA010000094.1 coordinate 2,391, forward strand.
CGCGAGTGGATCGTGCTGGGCGTATTCGCCATTGGGGTCATTGCATTGGGCGTATATCCGAAGCCGCTGACCGACATGATGGGGCCGTCCATCGCGCAATTGGCGAGCCAGCTCGCCGCGACCAAGCTCTGAGGTGGATGTGCAGATGATCCAGAACATGCCTACCGTCGCTGACCTGATGCCGCTGCTCCCGGAGCTGGTGCTGGTCGGCGCCGCGTTCGCGCTGCTGATGCTTGACCTGTTCCTGAACGAGAAGCAGCGCGTGGTCACCCACGTGCTCGCCATCGCCAGCCTGGTCGTGGTCGCGGTGATGGTGATCGCGGGCGTGGGCGGGCAGGGCACGGTGCTGTCCGGCATGTTCATCCGCGATGACATGGCCGACGTGCTCAAGATCGGCGCCTGCCTGGTGTCCGCGGTCGCCTTGGTTTACGCGTGGCCGTTCCTGCGCGAGCGTGGTCTGTACAAGGGCGAAGTGCCTGTGCTCATCATGTTCGCGGTCCTTGGCATGATGCTGCTGATCTCGGCAGGTAGCCTGGTCATGGTCTACCTCGGCCTTGAGATGTTGGCGCTGTGTTCCTACGCGCTGGTGGCGATCGACCGGGACAGCCCGCTGGCATCCGAAGCCGCGATGAAGTACTTCGTGCTGGGTGCGCTGGCGTCCGGCATGTTGCTGTACGGCATGTCGCTGGTGTATGGCGCGACCGGCAGTATTGATCTCGCAACCATCAGTGCGAATGCATCGACCGTGGCGCACCCCACGATGTTGCTGGCCGGGATGGCGTTCATGGTCGCCGGCATCGCCTTCAAGTTTGGCGCGGCGCCGTTCCACATGTGGTTGCCGGACGTCTACCACGGCGCACCGACGCCGATCACCCTGTTCATTGGCTCGGCGCCCAAACTCGCCGCATTTGCCATGGCTATTCGTCTGCTGGATTTCGGCACAGGCGCACTCGGTGATCATTGGCATCCGATGTTGGCGGGGCTGGCGGCGATGTCGCTCGTGCTCGGCAACCTGATTGCGCTGGCGCAGACCAACCTCAAGCGCATGCTGGCGTATTCCACTGTGTCGCACGTTGGCTTCCTGTTCCTGGGTTTGGCCGGTGGCGGGCCGGAAGGCAATGCCGCGGCGATGTTCTATGCGCTGAGCTACGCGATCATGGCGACGGCGGCCTTCGGGGCCATCGTGGTGATGTCGCGGCGCGGATTCGAGGCCGACCGCATTGAAGACTTCAAAGGCTTGAATGCGCGTGATCCCTGGAGCGCAGGCCTGGTGTTGTGCGTCATGGCCTCGCTCGCAGGCGTGCCGCCGTTCCTCGGCTTCTGGGCGAAACTCGTCGTGCTGCGCGCGGCCATCCAGGGCGACATGCTGTGGCTGGCAATCGTCGGCATCGTCTGCGCGGTAATTGGTGCGTTCTACTACTTGCGCGTGATCAAGGTGATGTATTTCGACGAACCATCGGGTGAGCCCGTGTTGCCGCGAAATGACCATGTGTTGCGCATCGTATTCGGCGTCAATGCGCTGAGCCTGCTGGTATTGGGCGTATTCTGGAATCCGTTGATGGCATGGTGCCAACAGGCGTTTGCCTGAAGCGCCGATGACAGATTAGATGCGGATTGGGCTTGCAAAAAAATGCGGCCCCCCGCATAATTCCGCTTCTGCTGCGGGGTGGAGCAGTCTGGCAGCTCGTCGGGCTCATAACCCGAAGGTCGCAGGTTCAAATCCTGCCCCCGCTACCAGTCCAACGGACTGGCGAAAAGGCTCCTTGGAGCCTTTTTTGTTTTGAAGATTTTGTTTTAGAGATGCGGCTCGCTTTGCGAGTGTTGATTGAAAGAAGTACGGGCTTTGCAGGGCGCCGATGAGGGCGCACCGCACCGGAATCCAGCGGTATCGGACCAGGGCCCAGTGGGCCCTTTGTCGTTTCTGGTTTCGGGCAATGGTTTCAATCGAATGCATTGCACCAAAAGATTTCTCCACGAACATGTTTCATGCATCGGAATTTGCTACTGACAATGACGGACAAGGCTGAGGACATCGCGCGATTGCTGGCCCCGACGGTGACGTCGCTTGGGCTGGAGTTGCTCGGCATCGAATACCTGCCAGCGCCAGGTGGCGCGCTGGTGCGCCTGTACATTGATGTGCCTGCAAGCGAAGCCGCAGGAATTGGAACCGAGGGACGCAGCGTCGGTATCGAGGATTGCGAGTCGGTCAGTCGCGAAGTGTCCGCGCAGCTGGATATCGAAGACCCGATCACCGCCAACTACACGCTTGAAGTCTCATCGCCCGGCATCGACCGTCCGCTGTTCGGTGCCTCCCAATTTGCGCGCTTCGTGGGCGAGTCGGCCAAGGTCACCTTGAACTTGCCGCAGGATGGTCGCCGGCGTTTGCAGGGCGCGATCTTGCGGGTCGAGGGCGAGACCATCGTGTTCGGTGTGGACAACAGCGAATTCGTGGTGGATGCCGGCAATATCGAGAAGGCGCGGCTGATTCCGGATTGGGTGGCACTCGGACTGGCGCCCGCCGTCGACAAATCCGGTCGCGATGCGCGGCCGGGCAAGCAGGACAACAAGCAAGATAACCAGAAAAAGGCAGCCGGTCGGAAGCCGGCAGCCAAGTCATCCACAAACAAACAGGCGGCGCACAAGCCGTCCGATGCGGAGTAGTCAGGAATGAGCAAGGAACTGTTGCTGGTCGTGGATGCGGTGGCGGCCGAGAAAGGCGTCCCGGAATCGGTGATCCTGGAGGCCATTGAGGCCGCGCTGGCGTCTGCGGCGAAAAAGCGCTATGCGGAGCAGGACGTGCTGGTGCGCGTGGCGATCGATTCGAAGGACGGCAGTTATGAGACCTTCCGCCGCTGGGAAGTAGTGGCCGATGACGTGGTGATGGAATCGCCTGATCGCCAGCTGCGGCTGATGGACGCGATCGATGAAAGCGATGATGCCGAAGTCGGTGATTACGTCGAAGAACAAATCGAGAACCCGGACTTCGGTCGCATCGCCGCGCAAGCTGCCAAGCAGGTCATCGTGCAGCGCGTGCGCGAAGCCGAGCGCGCGCAGGTCGTGGATGCGTGGAAGGACCGCGTGGGCGAATTGGTCACGGGTGTGGTCAAGCGCGTGGAGCGCGGCAGCATCTATGTCGACCTGGGTGGCAATGCCGAAGCGATCATCGCCAAGGACAAGGGCATCCCGCGCGACGTGCTGCGCACCGGCGACCGCGTGCGTGGTTACCTGTTCGACGTGCGTTCCGAGCCGCGTGGCCCGCAGCTGTTCATCAGCCGTGCTGCGCCTGAATTCATGATGGAACTGTTCAAGCTGGAAGT
>JBDSGA010000095.1:0-18160 GCA_039919235.1 Thermomonas sp.
AAGCAAGTGACCGACCTGGTGCTCGATGTCGATGGCTACGCCCTGTCGCCGGACGGCAGCAAGGTCGCGCTGGCGCTGGCGACCTTCCCCGATTGCAAAGCGGATATTGCTTGCACGAAAAATAAACTCGATGCGCTCGAGGCCGAGAAAGCCACCGGCAAGATCTTCGATCAGCTGTTCATTCGCCACTGGGATACCTGGAATGACGGCCGGCTCAACCGCGTGTTTGCGGCGACGCTGGGCGGCGATGCCATGGTCAAGTCGGTAACCTTGCTCAGTGGCGCCATCCACGGCGATATTCCATCGAAACCCTTCGGTGACCTCTCCGATTTCGCTTGGTCGGCTGATGGCAAGCAGGTCGCGATGAGCGTGCGCCAGTCCAACCGTGAGGAGCCGTGGAACACCAACTTTGACATCTGGCTGGTCAAGGCCGATGGCAGCGGCGCGCGCAATGTCACCGCCGCGAACAAGGCCTGGGACGCCGGCCCGGTGTTCAGCGCAGACGGCAAAACCCTGTATTACCGCGCAATGAAACGCCCGGGTTTCGAGGCGGATCGTTTCGCGCTGATGGCGATGGATCTCGCGTCCGGCAAGACGCGTGAAGTCGCCTCGCGTTGGGATGCCTCGGCGGATGGCATCACTCTGTCGGCGGATGGCAAATGGATCTACACCACCGCGCAGGAACTCGGCCGGCACCCGTTGTTCCGGGTTTCGTTGGCAAATGGCGAAGTGGAAAGCGTGGTCAAGGACGGCAGCGTGTCGTCGTTCAACCTTGGCGGACCAACCCTGGTGTTCTCGCGCAACAGCTTGAAGTCGGGCGATCAGGTCTTTGCCGCGCGCCCGGATGGCGAGGCGCAACGCGCACTCTCTCCGAGCGCGGGCGAGATGCTGCCGGATGTGGCGTTCGGCAAGTACGAACAATTCAATTTCATCGGCTGGAATGGCGAGACCGTGCATGGCTACGTGGTCAAGCCGTGGAACTACCAGGAAGGCAAGAAATACCCGGTCGCGTTCCTGATCCATGGCGGCCCGCAAGGAAGCTTCGGTGATGGCTGGAGCTACCGCTGGAACCCGCAAACCTATGCGGGCCAGGGCTACGCGGTGGTCATGATCGACTTCCACGGCTCCACTGGCTACGGCCAGGCGTTCACCGATGCGATCAGCCAGCATTGGGGTGATCGCCCGCTGGAAGACCTGCAGAAGGGCTGGGCGGCGGCGCAACAGAAATACAGCTTCCTCAATGGCGGCAAGGCCTGTGCGCTCGGTGCCAGCTACGGCGGCTTTATGGTCAACTGGATCGCCGGCAACTGGTTCAATGCTGATGGCACATCGCCATGGAAATGTCTTGTCAGCCACGACGGCGTGTTCGACCAGCGCGCGATGGGTTACGCGACCGAAGAGCTGTGGTTCAACGAGTGGGAAAACGGCGGCACCGTGTTCGACAACCCGACCGCGTACGAGAAGTTCAATCCTGTCAGCCACGTCGGTAACTTCAAGGTGCCAATGCTGGTCGTCCACGGCCAGAAGGACTACCGGATCCCGGTGGAGCAGGGCATTGCACTGTTCACCGCGTTGCAGCGCAAGGGCGTTGATTCGAAATTCCTGTATTTCCCTGACGAAAACCACTGGGTGCTCAAGCCGCAAAACAGCGTGCAGTGGCATGACACGGTCAACGACTGGCTGAAGCAGTACATCGGCCAATGATCGAGGTGGCCGGGTCGACGGCGTTGATCACCAATGACGCCGCGGTGCTGGGTCTGCTCGCCGCGATCCTGGGCTTCGTGTTCTGGGGCGCCTCGCGCGAGCAGGGTGTCTGGAAGAAGTTCTACGCGGTGATCCCGGCGATCCTGCCGTGCTACCTGTTGCCGGCGATTGCCAACAGCATCGGGTTGATCGATGGTGCCGGCTCCGGTCTGTATCCGATGGCGCGCGACTACCTGTTGCCGGCATCGCTGGTGCTGTTCTGCGTGGCGATGGACATCGGTGCACTCGTTCGGCTTGGACCAAAGGCGCTGGTGATGTTTCTCACCGGTACGCTCGGGGTAATGGTGGGTGCATGGGTCGCGTTTGCGGCGATGGGCGTGATCCATCCGGAAACCGTTGCCGGCGAGACCTGGCGCGGCATGACCACGATTGCCGGCAGCTGGATCGGCGGTGGTGCCAATCAGGCGGCAATGAAGGAAGTGTTCGATGTGCCGGCGACGATGTTCGGCCAGTTCGCCGCGGTGGACGTGATCGTCGCTTATGTGTGGATGGCGACCTTGCTGTTCATGGCTTCAAAGGCCGATGCGATGGATCGCTGGTTGAAGGCGGACACCCGCGCCATCGAGGATCTGAAACAGCGCATGGCGAGCTATCACTCGGAGCACGCACGCATTCCGTCGACGACCGATTTGATGATGATCTTCGCCATTGGCATCGGCGTGACCGGGCTTGCGCATTTCCTCGCCGAGCCACTGGTGGCCTGGATCAAGTCCTTGCCAGCGGCTTGGCGCCTGCAGGATTACAGCCTGGATTCGCGCTTCTTCTGGCTGGTGATCTTTGCGACGACGTTTGGCGTGGCGCTCAGCCTGACCCGCGCGCGCAAGCTGGAGGGCGCGGGTGCGTCGAAGATCGGCACCGTCATGTTGTACATCCTGATCGCGACCATCGGCATGCAGATGGACCTTGCCCAACTGGCCGACAAGCCACTGCTGCTCCTGCTCGGCCTGATCTGGATCAGCGTGCACGCTGGCCTGATGCTGATCGTAGCCAAGCTGATCCGGGCACCACTGTTTTTCATGGCGTTCGGCTCGCAGGCCAATATCGGCGGCGCGGCTTCGGCGCCGGTGGTGGCTACCGCGTTCCACCCGGCACTGGCGCCGGTTGGCGTGCTGCTCTCGGTGATGGGCTATGCGCTCGGGACTTATGGCGCCTACGTGACCGGGCTCGTGCTGCGGGCGATGGCGACCTGAATCAACCCAGCAAAACGGTTTTGCTATAGCCAACGCGCCTTGCGCAATGCGCGATAAAGCAGCAGTGACGTCAGCGCCACGAATGCAATGACGCCGAGGTAGCTATAGCGACCTTCCAGTTCCGGCATGTGTATGAAGTTCATCCCGTACCAACTGGTGATCAGTGTCGGCGCGGCCAGCAGTGCGGCCCAACCGGCAAGTTTCTTGACGATTTCGCCCTGGGCGACGGTCACCAGCGACAGATAGACACTCATCGCCGCGGCGACCATCTCGCGCTGGGTGTCGATGGTGTCACCGACCCGCGCCACATGGTCCAGTACGTCACGAAAGTAGGGTTTCACATCCTCCGGGATGCCGAGTGACGGCGTCCGGATCAGCTGCGACAAGATGTCCTGCATGGGCGCAACCGCCATTCGCATCCGGGTCAGTTCCTTGCGCAGGTGATAGAGCCTGGCGATCGTGTCGCGACTGTATGCCTCGGCGAAGATGTCCTGTTCAAGCGCATCCAGCTCCGTCTCGAAATCGGAGACGATCGGCTGATAGTTGTCGACGATGAAGTCGAGTACGGCGTGCAGGGCGACGCTGGGTCCGTGCGCCAGCATCTCCGGGTCGCGTTCCAGCCGTTGGCGCACTGGTGTATAGCTGAGCGAAGCGCCATGGCGCACCGTGACCAGGAAGCGCGGGCCGACGAAGAGGTGGGTTTCACCAAAACGCACGTGGTCCTGTACGTGTTGTGCGGTATGCGCGGCGATGAAGAAGTTGCTGCCGAATGCCTCGATCTTGGGCCGCTGATGGGCGTGCTGGGCGTCCTCGATGGTGAGGTCATGCAGGCCGAATTCCTCCTGCATTTTGTCGAGCAGGGCGTCCTCGGGTTCATACAGGCCGACCCAGACGAAGCTACCGTCATCCACCGCCAGCACGTCGCTGATGGCATCCAGGCTGATGTCGCGGCGGGTGCCGGCGATGTCGTAGGCAGCGCAGTTCACGACGCTGGCGTTGACGGCGGGTGTGGACGGATTCATCGCGCCATCCTGCATGCGCAGGGCATCGTCATCAAGCATTGGTGCGGCGCGTGCGTGCCCATGCCCACGCAAACGCGGCATGGACGGGCAGCAGCAGGGCGATCCATGGGCCATTACGTTGCGGCAGGGTCTGCAGCCACAGTGGCACGCATGCCAGCGCGGCAATCACCACCACCGCCGTCAGCAAAAGGCCGAAGCGTGGCGATGGCGCCCGCGCGCGCAGCAATGCGTAGGCACCGGGCAGCAACAGCAGGCACAGCGGGTTGAACAACAGCAGGTTGCGGTTGGCCCACAACGCAATGTGGTCGGTGAATGCCCAGCCCAGCGCCAGGACCAGGCCGATGCTGCCGCACAGCAGCCAGAACACGGAGGCACATGCCGCAAGCAAGCGTGGCGCCCGGCGTGCAGATGCGGCGATGGCGATGGCGAGCCCCAGTCCAAGCAGCAGCCAGGGCATTATCCTGCGCCGCTGCGACTCGGGTTCTGCGGCTTGCCGTTGCGGCAGTATTTCCTGTTCGGAGGTGACCAGCGGACGACCATCGGCGGTGGTTGCTTCGCGCAGCCCGTCCGCCAGCCGTCGGGGCAGGAATGCTTGCTGCCAACGACTCAGCGGGCGGTCGGCAAACGGACCCAGGCCGACATCGAAACCCAGCCACATCCACAGCGCGGGCGACGCCAGGCGCACCGATTCACTGCGGTAGGTATCGCCGCTGGAACGGCCATCCAGTTGGCGTTGCAGGCGCCCGCCAAGTACACGGTCGAGCGCATCGCGCACGCGGGTGGCGCAGTTGTCGGTGTAATAGTCGTAGCGGTAGCGCGCGTTCTCGGGTTTCGCATTTTCGGCCAGGTCCGCCGCCAGTTGCCGTGCTTGCGCGGGCTCCAGTGCCAGCCACTGGATGCGCGCGCCGCGGCCATAGTCGCGGTAATAGTGCATGTCCTGCGCCAGCGGCAGTGCGACCAGCATGTATTCCATGTGGCCGCGCACGAAACGGGTGAAAAAGCCCGGCTCGCCCATGTCGAAGAAACCGAAGTTGTAGGAGATCGGTTCGTCCGCGCTGGCGTCGTCAACCACGATCGCGTCATGCCCGAAGCGTTCCCAGAAGATCTCGCCGGGACCCATCGTGACCACGCCGATGCGGGGTGCGGGTGGCTCGACGGGTGATGCAGGCGGCTGCGCCTGCGCGAAACCGGCCAGGCAGAGCAGCAATAGCACGGCGAGGACGCGCAATGCGTCAATGATCCGCATGCACGCCCACGTGCAGTGCATGCAGGCGGCGTGCGTCGGCGCGGGCGACGCGGAACACGAAGCGCCCGATCGTCAGCTCTTCGCCCGCTTCCGGCAGGTGGCCGATCGCATCGGTCAGCAAACCGCCAATGGTGTCGTATTCGTCGTCGTCGAAATCGGCGCCGAAGCGTTCGTTGAAGTCGGAAATCGGGGTCAGTGCATCGACCACGAACTGGCCATCGGCTTGCGCCGAAATCAAGCTTGAGCCGTCCTCGGCCTCGTCGTGTTCGTCGTCGATCTCGCCGACTATTTCTTCCAGCACGTCCTCGATCGTGAGCAGGCCGGCGACGCCGCCGTATTCGTCGATGACGATCGCCATGTGGTTGCGCGATTGGCGAAACTCGCGCAGCAGCACGTTGAGCTTCTTCGATTCCGGGATCAGCACGGCCGGCCGCAGCAGATCACGGATGCCCGCCGGACGTTTGTCAGCGTCAGCACCCCGGAGCAGGTCCTTGGCCAAAAGCACGCCCAGGATCTCGTCCTTGTCCTCGCCATGCACGGGAAAGCGCGAATGGCGCGATTCGATCACGGCCTCCATGATCTCGTCGAATGGTGCATCTACCGATAACGCGACCATCTGGGCGCGCGGGACCATCACATCGCCAACGGTGAGTTCCGCCACCGAGATCGCACCTTCCATCATGCGCAAGGTATCCGCGCCAATCACGCCATCCGCCTGAACGTCGCGTAATAACTCGATCAGGTCTTCATGCGTGGTCGGTTCGCCGGACAGCGCAGCGCTAATGCGGTCCAGCCATGAACGGCGAGGTTTCTCCGCCTGGCTCGCGTGCTGGCTCCCTTGGGAGTCGGGGGTGTCGCTTCGACTGTCGTCCTCGGACATGGTGCAGGGGTGCCGTGTGGGTCTGTCGGGTGAGTCTAGCGAATCCGGGTGGCGGGGCGGTGAACCTGGGCCGGAATCGTGATGTGGCACAGGCCGCACACCCGGTTGCGCGGTCTCCGTGCATTGCCGACACTGTGCCGGGGAGCCAGCGGGGTGCGGGCTGCGAAGGAGTGGGGATTGACAACGAACGATGGCCTTCTGATCAAGCCGGAGCCGCGCAAGTCGCGCGTGTCCCTGCTCGTGGCATTAGTGGTAGTGGCGTTGCCGGTGGCAGGTTACTTCGGCTACGCCAAGTTTGCTGCGAGCGGATCAAGGCAGTTGCAGTCGCCATTGACACCGCCGGCCGCCACGGCAAACGCAAATGCCACAGCCTCCACAACCGCTGGTCAAATGCCAACCACGATCATCGCAGTGTTGCCGCTGGCCCCCGGAAAGCTGCCTGAGGCAAACCAAGATGACGTCGCAAAGTCGTCCGACGAAAACGCCTCCGATCGCCTCGTCAAGGCGCTCACGGCCAAGAGTGATAGTGCGGACTATTTCACTGACGGCTTGTCGACGCAGCTGATCGAAACGTTGCAGCAATTTTCCGGAGTGGCCGTCACCAGTCCTGAGTCGTCCTTCCAATTTCGTGATTCAAAAGCGCTGGGTCGCACCATTGGCAAGGCACTGGGCGCGACCCATGTCGTGCAAGGCAACGCGCGTCGCAACGGCGACGACGTCTTGGTGGATGCGTCTCTGGTGCGGGTCGCAGATGGCAGAACCCTGTGGTTTGAGCATTATCAACGGCCCCGCAAGGACTTGTTTACCTTGCAGGACGAGATCGCCATGGCGGTGGCCGCGACGCTGAAAGCCAAGCGCCTGCCTGCACCGCAAGGCAGCCAAGACGAACGTCCGCATAGCGGAAACCTTGATGCGTATGACGCGCTACTGCAGGGCAACGAGGCCTACAGGCGGCATGACGGCGATGGTTCGAGGCAGGCGGTAGCCGCGTACGAGCGCGCGGTTGCGCGTGATCCGGACTACGGCCATGCCTATGCGCGTCTGGCGCTCGCGCGGATCCAGCTGGCCACACGATTCCCGTCCGAAGCAGGCGACGTTCACGAGCAAGGCGAGATGGCTCGGCGCGCAGCAGCTACCGCCCTGCGCATGGCCCCTGACAGCGCTGACGCGCACGCGGCCAATGCGGCATGGATGGCAAGCATTGCATTGGATCAGGCGGGCGCGATGCACGAAACGATGCATGCGCTGCTGCTGAGCCCGCGCGCTCCGGACTTGCTGCAGTCGCTGGCGATCCAGCAGACCGCGTTCGGACAACTCGAGGAAGCCGCTGGCAACTTGCGCCGGGTATTGGCGCTGAACCCGTTGTCGTCGAGCGTGCTCTACAACCTGGGCGGCGTCTACCTCGGCAAGAATGACTTTTCCGAAGCCGAATACACGCTGGGGCAGGCGTTGGCCTTGCGCCCGGATAGTGCCGGGGTGCGCGCGTTCCAGGCGATCGCCGTGTTCCAGCAAAATCGCGCCGATGAGGCGATCAAGCTCGCGCAATCCGAGCCGGATGCGCTTTGGCGTAGCTATGCGCTGGCGATGGCTTATTGGGCCAAGGGCGACCGCGCGCGTTCCGATGTCGAATTGCAGTCGCTGATCCGCGATAAGGCGAACAGTGCTGCCACCCAGATTGCCGGTATTTATGCACAGCGCGACGATGAGGTCTCGATGTTCCATTGGCTGGACGTGGCAAGAACCGGTGGTGATCCGGGCATCGTCGAGATTCGCTACATGCCGTTCGTTTCGCGCTACTCAAGCGATCCGCGTTTCATCGCATTGGCGCGCGAGCTGGACCTGATGCCAGGGGAAGAGCCGCGTCCTGCCCGCACGCCGGCAGCGAGAACGCCCTAGCCACGCATGCCTGTTTCACGTGCGCCACACGGTGCGCGACAGTCCAGCGCTCATATTTCCAGATAGGGATCCGGTAGCCCCAGGCCGGCCAGAATCTCTCGTTCCAGCTGCTCCATGCATTCGGCTTCGCGGCTGTCCTCGTGGTCCCAGCCCAGCAGGTGCAAGGTGCCATGCACGGTCAGGTGGGCGTAGTGCGCGGCCAATGGCTTCTTCTGTTCTTTCGCTTCGCGCGCGATGACCGGCGCGCACAGCACCAAGTCGCCGAGTAGTGGCATCTTCACGCCTTTTGGCATCTTCACGCCATCGGCGATGTCGGCCGGGAAGCTGAGTACATTGGTCGCATAATCCTTGCCGCGATAATGCCGATTCAGCGCACGGCCTTCCTTGTTGTCGACCAAGCGAACCGCAAGATCTGCCTCGCGGATGCGCCCGTCGAGCGCAGCAGCCACCCATTTACGGAAGCTCATTGCCGCCGGCAGTCCCAAGCGGGACAAGCCATAACTCACGCCGACATCGAGCTGGATCGGGCCCTTGGTCATGGCCGCAGTCTACGCCGAGTTCAATGGCTTATCAGGCGTATCGCGGGCGTCGCGCGCCTCGTAGGCATTGACGATGCGCGCCACCAGCGGATGCCGGACCACGTCGCGCGATTCGAAGAAGGTGAAATGCACGCCATCCACGCCGCGCAAGACTTCGACAGCATCCTTGAGTCCTGATTTCTGATGCTTGGGCAAATCGACCTGGGTCATGTCGCCGGTGACCACCGCGGTGCTGCCAAACCCCAGCCGGGTCAGGAACATCTTCATCTGCTCGATGCTGGTGTTCTGCGCCTCGTCCAGGATCACGAACGCATCGTTGAGCGTCCGGCCGCGCATGTAGGCCAGCGGCGCGATTTCGATGACATTTTTTTCCAGCAGCCGCGCCACCTTGTCCACGCCGAGCATCTCGTACAGCGCGTCATATAGCGGGCGCAGGTAGGGATCCACTTTCTGGCTCAGGTCACCCGGCAGGAAGCCGAGTTTTTCGCCCGCTTCGACGGCCGGGCGGACCAGGATAAGCCGCTGTACGCGCGCCTGGTTGAGGGCATCCACCGCCATCGCAACGGCCAGGAAGGTCTTGCCAGTGCCGGCCGGACCGACGCCGAAATTGATGTCGTGGGTGGCAATCGCATGGAGGTACTTCTGCTGGTTGGGTCCGCGCCCGCGCACCGTGCCGCGCTTGACCCGCACCGCGATCTCCTGCGGCACGTCATCCTGTGCGGGTGATGCTTCCATATCGTCGACCGGTGCACCCAGGCGCAGGTGGATCGCATGCTCGTCGAGGGTTTCGTTTGCCGCGTCGTCATACAACTGATGCAGCACGCGTTCGGCGCGCTTGACCGTGTCGGCATCACGCCCATGCACGCGGAACACATTGCCGCGGTTGGCGATCTCAACACCCATGCGAAGTTCGATCATTCGCAAGTGGGCATCGAACGGCCCCGACATGTTTGCAAGACGTTCAATATCGTCAGGTTCAAGTGTGAAGTCGGTTTGCATTGGGACGCCGGCTTGTCAGGGGTGCCAAGTGTGGGGATTGGTTCGTGAATGCCAAGTGGGGCCGTGCAGCGAAACTGGTCGATGAACTGAAAACGCCATCATCGATTGGATGTTCGAAGAATGACTTCATCCACGCCCGCATTGATCCCGGCTGCGTAAGACTTATGCATGAACTGCGTACGCATTGCCTTCAAGAACTCGTCAGTTGAGGCCTGCAGATACAACATGTCGTGACCGAAAGCGACCCGCATTTTCTTGTCATCGCGTACCACCAGGATGACGATCCCATCCGAGCGGTGAGGACTTGCCTCATCCAGGATATCGCCCGCAGCTGCATCAAGAGATTGAGTGCCGAGGGACCGCATGGTTTTCACGCTCAAGCGGCGCCCGCGGTGGCGGAAGTTGTAGCCCCCCAACTTTGTTGCCAACGCAGCTTGCTCTGAGTAGGAAAGCATGGACGCCTCATCAACAAGCGCTGGATAACGCTCGCTTTTCCATGTTGCCAATCGATAAGCGTCTGCAGCAGAACCGCTACGCGCCAGCTGATGTGCCGGAATCGGGGGGCTCATGGTGACTTTGTCCCAAGCCACCAGCAACAGCAGGTAGACGATTGGTGCGGTCAAAAGCAATGCAAGTGCGGTCTTTAGCTTGTTACCCCAGCGCAGGAAATTTAATGCGAACGAGCCCAGGAAGCGGGAAATTCGAGGATGAATCAACGGAACGCATTTCAGTAGCCAAAAAAGCCCGATGAGGCTGCAAATCACCGCTGCCAGTACCAATCCCAATTCGATTTCAAGTGTGTCCAACGATCTGAACAGTTTGCTTTCTTCGAACCACCACATGTGCAGCACGATGAAGAGGAACAGCCATAGTGGGGCCAGCAGCACCAAGATAGGAGCTGCTAAAGGACAGTAGCAACGGTCATCTTCGGCTGGAGAAGTGGTTGGTTCATTCGCTTGCGTCACGGTGAATCCTTTCGTTTCGGTGAGCTGCCCCCAGGCAAGCAAATTTTAATCAGTCTTGCTGGTGTCTATGAGGGTGTCGTCCAAGTCGGCGGGTCGCGTGCCAAGGCGATATGCAAGGATGAAGGAGGAAACTTTGCTCGAAACCGACGTCCGCCATCAGCTTCCTGTTCTTGTCGAGATTGGCGTCGATCTCGCCTAGGAAGCCGACGATGAAATCCTGGGCGATGCCGTGCGTCCAGACGCCGCATGCAACAAGTCGCCTCCGGCGAAAAACAGCCCCAGCGCGGCGGTGGCGGCGCCGCCCAACACATCCCAGCTGTAGTGCTGGCCAGTGGTCACCACGCTGGGCAGCAATGCCAGCAGCAGCGGCCATAGCCAATACCGCGCGCGCGGGTATTGCGCGCAGAAACCGGCGGCGATCACCAGCGGGATGGTGACGTGCCCGGAAGGAAAGCAGTTGTTCGGGCCATCCAGCAAATACAGCAACCGCCACGCAGCGTCGGTCATGGGGTCGAGGCCATCGGGCAGCACGCGCGATGCGGACACCCGCGTCGGCCACAGCGTCCAGATTGCGAAATTGAACGCGAGCGCTAATGCGTAGGCACGCACGGTGGCGATGATCAGGCGTCGTTCACTCAGGCACATCGCCATCGCCGGGCCCAGCACGAGCAGCAGCCAATACGGCCAGATGGTCCATGCCTGCCATCCCAACGCGACATCGATCGCGTTCACTGGCAAGCGCACCGGCTGGCGCATCGGCCAGGCGTTGCTGCACAGATACAGCGCGCTGTTGACGGCGGTCAGCGACACCACCACCAGCAGCCTGCTGCGAAAAGGAATGATGGCAGCCGAGGCAGTCATTCGAAGTGGGAGGTGATCCGGCTTGGGATTCCAGAGCATGCTGGATGACCATGGTGGTTGCCAGAGCAAAGGCCAGATCCAGCAACAGCCGATGGCGCCAACCGGTTTCGCTCATACTCGGTGAAGCCCGTCTGCCATCGATCAAGATGCCCATGGATCCGATCCCATTCCGTCCGGTTGAGAGCGTCGGTGCCGGCGGCCCGGCATGTGTGCCTGGTCATGACCTGGGCTGGCGCGTGCGCATCAGCGGCATCGGGCGCTACATGCCGCGGCGTCGGGTCGCGAGCGCGGAAATCGAGACGCGCGCAGGCTTGCCAGCTGGTTGGGCGCTTGCACATAGCGGCGTCGCGTTCCGCCACTGGGTCGACCGCGACGAGCATGCCAGCGTGATGGGCGCGGCCGCCGCGCGCGATGCATGCGCGCAGGCCGGCGTGCAGCCAAGTGACATGGACCTCATCCTGAATGCGTCGGGCTCGGCCGAACGGGCAATACCGGATGGTGGCCCGTTGTTGCAGCGCGAACTCGGGCTTGGAAACTCGGGCATCCCGAGTTTCTCCGTGCATGCCACCTGCCTGAGCTTCCTGGCGGCACTCGAGCTGGCGGCCGAGCGCCTCCATCACCGCCGCATCGATCGCGCGCTGGTGATCAGCAGCGAAATCGCATCGGTCGGGCTCGACTTCAACCGCGCCGAGGTCTGCACGCTGTTCGGAGACGGCGCCGCGGCGGTGGTGCTGGAACGTGCCCCAACCGACAGCGCCAGTGCGATCCATCGCGTGGCATGGGTGACCACCGGCGAGGATGCCGACCTCACCACCATCCGCGGCGGTGGCAGTTTCCGGCATCCGCATGCGGCCGAAACCGTGCACAAAGATGCGCTGTTCCAGATGCAGGGGCCGCGTACCATGAAAAAAGTGATGCGGCTGGTACCGCGATTGCTGCACAAGCTAGGCTTGGATGACGAGACGCGGCTACGCGTACGCTGGATTGCGTGCCACCAGGCCAGTCGCGCCGGGCTGGAGTGCGTGGCGCGGCTGGGCTTCGACAATGCCGTGGTGATCAGCACGCTGAAGCACACCGGTAACTGCATCGCGGCGTCGATCCCGCTGACTGTCGAACAAGGCGTCCGTGAAGGTCAGATCCAGCGCGGCGACTTCGGGCTGCTGATCGGTACCGGGGCAGGATTGTCGGCCGCCGCCATCCTGATGACGTACTGACGTGCACGTGAACCTTGCGCCTGCCTCGACAATGCAGCGCATCGTCGTCACCGGCGCCACGGGATTCCTCGGCAGTGCGGTGGTGCGGCGTTTGCAGGCCACGCGGCCCAAGGCCTCGCTACTGGCGATGGGCCGGAACCGTGCGCGCGGTGCGGCCTTGCAAGCGGACGGCATCGAATTCGCCGCACTCGACCTCACCGACGCCGCTGGCGTGGCTCTCGCTTTGCGCGGCGCCGACGTGGTGGTGCATGCCGCGGCGTTGTCGAGCCCATGGGGGCCGTTGGCGGCCTTCCACGCGGCCAATGTCGTTGCCAGCGATAATGTCGCCGCAGCTTGCGTGCAAGTCGGCGTGTCGCGGCTGGTGCATGTGTCGACGCCCGGCATCTACCACGACGGCAGCCCGCGCCGCGGCATCCGCGAGGACGATCCATTGCCGGCGCGCGCCGTGAACCATTACGCCGCGAGCAAGCGTGAATCCGAGCAGCGCGTGCTTGCGGCAGCGGCCGGGCATGGCCTGCCGGTGTTGGTCCTGCGCCCACGCGCGATCTTCGGGCCGGGCGACACCGCGATCCTGCCGCGGATCGCGCAGGCGCTTCGGGCTGGACGCATGCGCCGGATCGGTGATGGTGCATGCACGATCGACATGAGCTACATCGACAATGTAGTCGATGCGGTGTTGCTGGCCGCCGACGCACCGCGTGTACTGAGCGGTCGCGCCTACAACATCAGCAACGGCGAGCCGGTGCGAATCTGGGACGTGATCGACCAGTTGGCCGATGCGCTGGGGGTGCGGCGGCCGCACGCGCGCATCTCGCGTCGCAAGGCGATGTTGGTCGCGCACGCGCTCGAGCTCGGCTATCACAGCTTCGCCCCGCACCTTGAACCGCCGCTGCTGCGGTATGGCGTCGACCTGTTGAGCATCGACATGACACTGGACATCAGCCGCGCGCGTGCCGAGCTTGGCTATCGTCCGCGGGTGTCCATGGATGATGCATTGGCCCGCACCTTCGCCGGGCTAGCGCGCGATGCCTCCTGACCTTCGCCCCACCTGGTTACGCCTGCGCCTGGGCGTTTCCGGCCACAGCCATGCGCATCCGCGACACCTGGGCCTGGACGCGAACCTGGGTGTGCCGTTGCGATTTCCCGCGGGTTGGGCATTGATCGAACATCCGCGCCACGGGCCGATCCTGTTCGACTGCGGCTATGGCGCAGCGGCGAGGACCGCGATGCAGCGTGGGTTGCGCAGCATCTATCGCCGGGTGGTCGGCGCCTGCTGTCAGGTCCAGGCGGATCCGAGCCGTTTGCTGGCCGACCACGGCATCAGCGCCGCGGAGGTGCGCACCGTGGTGCTCAGCCATTTCCATCCCGACCACGTCGGCGGCCTGCGAGAATTTTCCGCGGCGCGATGCATCGTCCATCACGATGCCTGGAAACAGGTGCGCGAGGGTTGTTGGCTGGGTCTCCTGCATGCGCAGATATGGCGTGAATTGTTGCCTGCTGATCTAGAGGCGCGCTTGCGCGTACTAGACGCGCAAAATCAGCTGCCACTGCCCGGCGCGCTGGCGCTGTTCGGCAAGGGCTGGGACCTGTTCGACGACGGCAGCGTGATCGCATTTGAATTGCCCGGCCATGCCGCGGGGCAACTCGGACTGTCGCTGGACATCGACGGCGAGCGGGTGTTGCTGGTCGCCGACGCGTTCTGGCGTCGCGAGCAACTCGATCACCCACGTGCGCCGCCGTGGTGGACGCGGCTGCTCGCGATCCGCAATGGGCGCGCCTACGTACGCACGTTGCGGACGTTGCGCCGGTTTCGTGATGACAACCCGGACGCCTGGATCATCCCCGCGCATTGTGCGGGAACGCTCGAGGCCTGGCGCCAGCGCCATCCCGATGGCGTGTTGGGGATGCCCGACTGATCAGGCGGCCGCGATGCGCCCGCGCAACGAGTTGCTCATTGCATCGGTGATCAGCACGTCAACGAACTGGCCGATCAATCGCGAATGCCCCGCGAAATTCACCGGGCGCATGTTCTCGGTCTTGCCGGTCAGTTCGTTCGGGTCTTTCTTCGAGGGGCCTTCGACCAGTACCGACTGCACACTGCCGACCATCGCTTTCGAAATGCTGGCCGCATGCGCACTGATGTGTGCCTGCAGCCGGTTCAGTCGCAGATGCTTCTCTGTAGTGGATACATTGTCTTCGAGGTCAGCCGCTGGCGTGCCCGGGCGACGCGAGTAAATGAACGAAAAACTCTGGTCGAAGCCCACGTCCTCGATCAACTTCATGGTCTTGTCGAAATCCGTATCGGTTTCGCCGGGGAAGCCGACGATGAAGTCAGACGAAATCGAGATATCCGGGCGCACCGCCCGCAGCTTGCGCAGCTTCTGCTTGAACTCAAGCGCGGTATAACCACGCTTCATGGCCGAGAGCACGCGGTCGCTACCGGACTGCACCGGCAAGTGCAGGTAATTCGCCAGCTTTGGCACATCGCGATACGCATCGACCAGCGAATCGCTGAACTCCAGCGGATGCGACGTGGTGAAGCGGATCCGGCCGATGCCGTCGATCTCGGCGATGGCTCGTATCAGCAGGCCAAGGTCAGCGACCTCGCCCTCGCCATAAGGTCCACGATAGGCATTGACGTTCTGGCCAAGCAGGTTGACCTCGCGCACGCCCTGCGCGGCCAGTCGGGCGACTTCGACCAGCACATCCTCGAAGGGCCTGCTGATCTCTTCGCCGCGGGTGTAGGGCACGACGCAGAAGCTGCAGTACTTGCTGCAGCCTTCCATGATCGAAACGAAGGCGCTGGGTCCATCCGCGCGCGGTTCAGGCAGGCGGTCGAACTTTTCGATCTCCGGAAAACTGATGTCGACTTGTGGCTGCCCGCTTTCACGACGGTGGCGGATCATTTCCGGTAGCCGGTGCAGTGTTTGCGGCCCGAACACAAGATCCACGTACGGCGCGCGCTTGACGATGGCGGCGCCTTCCTGGCTGGCCACGCAGCCGCCTACGCCGATGAGGACGGGCCGGCCATCGCGTTTCAAGGCTTTCCAGCGGCCCAGCCGACTGTAAACCTTCTCTTGGGCTTTTTCGCGAATTGAGCAGGTATTGACCAGGATCACGTCGGCTTCTTCGACGATCGTGGTGAGCTCCATGCCATCGGACGCCGCCAACACATCCGCCATTTTGGCCGAGTCGTACTCGTTCATCTGGCAACCGTGGGTCTCGATGAAGAGTTTTTTACGGGGGCTGTTGGCCGGAGAGGTGGGCGTAGCCGTGTGTGTAGGGTGGGCTGCCAGTATTTCGGTGGTCATGATGTCTCCGGGGCGCGGTGCTGAATCCGGGCCGGGTCTAGGTGCGCGAGCTTAGCAGAGACCCAAGGTTCGCCTTTGGCGCGCGCATTGCGTCGGGCGTTCCGGATGGTGCCCCCTAATTGTGAATACGCAATGGAAAATCAAGCACTTGTAATGAATGTGTGAAGGCATGACACTGCTGGCATGAGAGGGATCGCTACATTCCTGTTCCTGGGTTGCGTGCTGCTGGTGATGCCGGCAACCAACGCCATCGCAGGCAATGTCTATCGCTGTGATGCCGGCGATGGCGGTACCACCTATTCCAACAAACGGCTCAGGGGCGCCAGCTGCAAACTGGTAAGTAGCTACAAGACCCAGCGTGCAATGCCCATGGCCAGTGTTGGAACGGCCGCGCTTCCTTTGAACCAGCCGTTCAAAAGCCAGCCGTCGCAAGCGGCCGCCGTCGGCAACGCCACGCCGCCTGCCAGAATCACCGGCTCACCAGTTTCTGCAAGCATTCCGGCGACGCTATCAGGCGCAGTGGCCACTGTCTCGGCGTCTGTCGCTCCGAGCATCGCGGGACCAAGGCTGATTCGCGGTCAGGTCTATTCCTTCATCAAGGATGGCGTACGCACGTATACGAGTGCCCGTCCCAAGGGTACCGCGGGCGTCAGTGGTCTGCGCACGATCCAGTACAGTTACATGCAAACCTGTTACGCCTGTAGTGCCAAACCGGGCGTGAGTTTTGCCACGATACGGCTGAACACGGCGGCCTACGGGGCGGAAATCGCCGCGGCAGCGCACGAGCATGGGGTCGACGAGGCCATCGTCCGCGCGATCATCCATGCCGAATCCGCATTCAACCCCAACGCGCTGTCGCGGGTGGGCGCGCAGGGCCTGATGCAGCTGATGCCGGCCACTGCTCGTCGGTTCGGGGTGAGTGACTCCTTCAATGCCGGGCAGAACATCAGTGGCGGCGTGAAGTACCTGGCGTGGCTGCTGAAGCGCTTCAATGGCAACCTGAGTCTGGCTGCCGCCGGCTACAACGCAGGCGAAGGCGCGGTCGACAAGTACAAAGGTGTGCCCCCGTATAGCGAGACCCAGCGCTACGTGCAGCGGGTCGGCTTGCTGGCCGAACGCTATCGCGGATCCGTTGCCGCGCGCTGAGCCGGATATTCCGCGCATGCGCGCATTGTCGGTTCGTTAAGCCATCCGTTACACTTCCCAGTCTTTACGGCATGCCCCCGTGCGGAAGCAGGGTGCGGCGTTTCGTTGCTTGGTTTGATTTATTTTTCGGAGTGCGGGATGGCCAACGAAGAGGTCAACACCGGCCGGCGCAGGTTCCTGACGGCCACCACGGCAGTGGTGGGTACAGTTGGGGTCGGGTTTGCCGCGGTGCCTTTCATCAAATCGTGGAGCCCAAGTGCGCGGGCGCGCTTCGCCGGTGCGCCGGTGACCGTCGACATCAGCGCGTTGCCGGACGGCGCGCAGATGGTGCTCAACTGGCGCGGCCAACCGATCTATATCGCCCGCCGTACCAAGGCAATGCTGGACGTAATGAAATCGCTCGATGGCATGTTGGCGGATCCAACGTCATCCAACATCGAGCAGCAGCCAACCTATGCGCAAAACGCGACGCGTTCGATCAAACCGGAGATTTCCGTGTTGGTGGGCGTGTGCACGCACCTGGGTTGCGCCCCGGAGTTCTTGCCTGAAGTGAAGCCGGAACCGTTCGACCCTGACTGGAAGGGCGGCTATTTCTGCCCGTGCCACAAATCGCGCTACGACCTCGCTGGTCGCGTGCTGAAGTCGCAACCGGCCCCGGCCAACCTGCCGGTGCCGCCGTACCACTTCGAGAACGACAACACCGTGGTCATCGGCGTTGATCCCGCGTCCTCGAAAAGCACGGGAGCCGCATAAACCATGGCGAACAAGATCACCACCGCCGCAACCAACGTCGCCACCACGGTGACGGACTGGGTCAATGCGCGTGCACCCGGCATGATGCCGATGTACCGCAAGCACATGACCGAGTACTACGCGCCGAAGAACTTCAACTTCTGGTACTACATGGGCTCGCTGGCCATGCTGGTGCTGGTCAACCAGATAGTCACCGGCATTTTCCTGACGATGCACTTCAAGCCGAGTGCGGCGGAAGCGTTCGGGTCGATCGAATACATCATGCGCGACGTGGATTGGGGCTGGCTGATTCGCTACATGCACAGCACCGGCGCCTCGCTGTTCTTCGTGGTGATCTACCTGCACATGTTCCGCGGGCTGATGTACGGCAGCTA
>JBDSGA010000096.1:0-4741 GCA_039919235.1 Thermomonas sp.
ATCGGTAGAATAACGGTTTCGCGCCGGACACAGCCATGCCAGTCTCGTCAGTCGCACCAGCAATGGACACGCCCTTGGTCGGTATCGTGATGGGCTCGCGCTCCGACTGGGAGACGATGCAGCACGCAGCTGCGAAACTGGAAGCGTTGGGTGTCCCGCACGAAGTGCGCGTGGTCTCCGCGCATCGCACGCCTGATGTGTTGTTTGAATACGCCGCGAGCGCCCAGTCGCGCGGCCTGCGCGCGATCATTGCTGGCGCGGGCGGCGCAGCGCATTTGCCCGGCATGCTGGCGGCCAAGACCATGTTGCCTGTGCTTGGCGTGCCGGTGCAGAGCAAGGCGCTGAACGGGATGGATTCGTTATTGTCGATCGTGCAAATGCCAGCCGGAATTCCGGTCGCGACCTTCGCCATTGGCAGCGCTGGCGCAGCGAACGCTGGCTTGTTCGCGGCGGCATTGCTGGCGCATGAACATGCCGATATCGGGCAGGCACTGGCAGCATTCCGGCAACGCCAGACGGACGATGTCGCCAACAATGATGATCCCCGCGAATAAGACGACGCGCACATGACGACCGTAGGCATTCTTGGTGGCGGCCAACTGGCCCGGATGATGGCGCTCGCTGGCGCGCCGCTGGGCTTGCGTTTCCTTGTCCTCGATAGCGCGGCTGATGCGTGCGCTGGCCAGTTCGCACCGATGGTGGTCGGGGATTACACCGACCGGGTCGCGCTTGCAGAATTTGCGTCGAGGATCGACGTGGCCACGTTCGATTTCGAGAACGTGCCCGCGGAATCCGCACGCTGGCTCACCGAGCGCGTTCCGGTGTTCCCGATTCCGCGCGCACTCGCGGTGGCCCAGGATCGGCTAGCGGAAAAAACCCTGTTCCGCGAACTCGACATCCCGGTACCGCCATTCGCGCCGATCGCCAGCCGCGAACAGCTTGATGCCGCAGTCGCCGAACTCGGCTTGCCCTGCATTGTCAAGACACGCCGGTTGGGCTACGACGGCAAGGGCCAATTCCGGATCAAGTCGGCAGCCGACATCGACGCCGCCTGGCAAGCACTGGGCTCACAGGCCGAAAGCGTTGGCCTGATCGTGGAGGCATTCGTGGCCTTCCAGCGCGAACTCAGCGTGGTCGCCGTGCGTGGTCGCGATGGCGAATTCCGCGCCTGGCCGCTGACCGAGAACTGGCATGTCAATGGCGTGTTGTCGGCCAGTCTTGCCCCGGCAACAGTGGATCAAGCATTGAACGATACCGCCCTTTCCCACGCGCGCAAGCTTGCCGAAGCGCTGGACTACGTGGGCGTGCTCGCACTGGAATTGTTTTGTTGCGATGGCGTATTGCTGGCCAATGAACTCGCGCCACGGGTCCACAACTCTGGCCACTGGACGATCGAAGGCAGCGAGACCTCGCAGTTCGAGAATCACTTGCGTGCAGTGCTGGGCATCCCGCTGGGCAGCACCCGCATGGTGGGCCATGCCTGCATGCTCAACTGGATCGATGCGCTGCCGGATCCAGGCCCGGTGTTGGACGAGGCCGGTGGGCATTGGCATGACTACGGCAAGCAACCGCGTGGGGGCCGCAAGGTCGGCCACGCGACCTTGCGTGCAGATGCCACGCAGGAGCTCAGGGTCACGCTCGCGCGCATCGGTGAGGCGCTTGGGCGCCAGGCGCAGGTTGCACCGGTGATCGAAGCATTGCGCTAAAGGCGCGGGTCAAGAAAAACGGCCGGATCGCTCCGGCCGTTTTCGTAGCGGCGGACGTAGTCCGCTTACTTCATGTTGCTGGCAACAAACTCCCAGTTCACCAGGTTCCAGAACGCCTCGACGTACTTCGGCCGCGCGTTGCGGTAGTCGATGTAGTACGCGTGTTCCCACACGTCGCAGGTCAGCAGCGGGGTATCTTCGCCGGTCAGCGGAGTGGCCGCATTGGGCGTGCTGGCCAGTGCCAGCGAACCGTCGGTGCGCTGCACCAACCAGCCCCAGCCGGAGCCAAAGGTCTTGACCGCGGTATCGCTGAACTGCTCCTTGAACTTGGCGAAGTCGCCGAATACCGCATTGATCGCGTCCGCCAATTTGCCAGCGGGTTCGCCGCCGCCATTGGGCGACAGGCAGTTCCAGTAGAACGTGTGGTTCCAGACCTGGGCGGCGTTGTTGAACATGCCGCCTTGGGACTTGCGGATGATGTCTTCAAGCGACATCTCGGCGAATTCGGTGCCTTCAATGATCTT
This sequence comes from Thermomonas sp., assembly GCA_039919235.1. Classification (GTDB taxonomy): domain Bacteria; phylum Pseudomonadota; class Gammaproteobacteria; order Xanthomonadales; family Xanthomonadaceae; genus Thermomonas. The sequence goes on from JBDSGA010000096.1 coordinate 2,231, forward strand.
GTTGAGGTTGGTCACGTAGGCCTGGTGATGCTTGCCGTAGTGAAAGTCGATGGTCTCGCCGGAGATGTGCGGCTCAAGCGCGGTACGGTCGTAAGGCAGGGCGGGCAATTCGATGGCCACGGCAGGGCTCCTGTTGGGGACGTGTGGGAAGGAGAGGGTGCGGCCTCGGCCGCGCTAGCACTTACAATGGGCCTGTTTCAGAACGTCATTCTAACCCGCATGCCCGTTGTCGCCAGGTCAATGCGACTGGCGGCCCGCACGCTTCAGGAGCAACACCCGATGTCCGTGGAAGACCGTATCAAGGCCGAAATCGAAGGCCATCCCGTCGTCCTGTTCATGAAAGGCACGCCGCAATTCCCGATGTGTGGCTTTTCCAGCCGCGCGGTGCAGGTCTTGAAGGCCGCTGGCGCGCAGTTGCACACGGTCAACGTGCTGGAAGAGGCCGAGATGCGCGCCAGCCTTCCGCGCTATTCCGACTGGCCGACGTTCCCGCAGCTGTTCATCGGCGGCGAATTGATCGGTGGCTGCGACATCACGGTCGAGCTTTCCGAGTCCGGTGAGCTGGCCCGCTTGGTCGCGGACGCGCAGAAGGCGTGAGCGGCAGCGTGTCCGCGCAGGCCGGCACCTTGAATGATCGGGTGATCCTGGTCGCAGGTGCTGCCGGCGGTTTGGGTTCCGCCGCTGCGGTCGCTTGCGCGCAGGCGGGGGCGACTGTGGTCCTGCTTGGGCGCAAGGTTGCCCCATTGAACCGGGTGTACGACGCGGTCAAGGCGGTCGGGATCGAGCCGTTGCTGTACCCGCTGGATCTGGAAGGCGCTGCACCCGATGACTATCAGGAGATGGTGCAGCGTATCGAAGCCGATCTCGGTCGTCTCGATGGCGTGTTGCATTGCGCGGCCGAGTTCAAGGGTCTGACACCATTGCTGCACACGGATCCGGCCGACTTCGCACGCGCGCTCCATGTCGACCTGACCGCCCGCTGGTGGCTGACTCAGGCCAGCCTGCCATTGCTGGCGAAATCGGATGCGGGTGTCGTCGTGTTCACTCTGGATGATCCGTCCCGCAGTGCAGGTGCATTCTGGGGTGGCTATGGCCTCGCCCAGCAGGCACAGGCAGGCTTGGTAACCATGCTGCAGGCCGAACTTGGCGAACACGGCCCACGTATCTCGGGCCTGCAGCCCGGACCCATGCGCACATCGTTGCGCGCACGTGCATTCCAGCCAAATAGTGACGTCAAGGCGCGCCCGGCCAGCGACTATGCAGCGGCTTGCGTTGACCTGTTGTCCACCGCAAGTGCAAGCCAGCGTGGCTGCATCGTGGATGTCGCGGTCAGCCAATGACGGCAACACCCTGATTCCCGCATCAAGACCCCGCGCCCATGACCATCGCATCCGCCGCACTGCTGCTGTTCCTGATCCTGGATCCACTGGGCAATATCCCGGTGTTCCTGGGGTTGATGAAGGGCATGCCGCCCGCACGCCAGCGCATCGTCATCATCCGCGAGTTGCTGATCGCATTGGGCGTGCTGATGCTGTTCCTGTGGGGCGGCCAGTACGCGCTTGAACTGATGCACCTGCGCCAGGAGTCAGTCTCGATCGCCGGCGGCATCGTCTTGTTCCTGATCGGGTTGCGGATGATCTTTCCGTCGCCACATGGGCTGATGGGCGATCTGCCCGAGGGCGAACCCTTCATCGTGCCACTCGCCATTCCGATGGTCGCCGGTCCCTCCGGGATGGCCGCGGTCATGCTGCTGGGGAGCCAGGAGCCGGGCCGGATGGGCGATTGGATGCTGGCACTGGTCATCGCCTGGGCGATCACGGCCACCATTCTTTTCTCCGCGACTTACCTCGAGCGCTGGCTGGGGACGCGGGTACTGACCGCAATCGAGCGCCTGATGGGCATGGTGATCGTGGCCATTTCCGTGCAAATGCTGATGGATGGCATTGCCAGCTACCTGCATCTGAACGGCTGAATGGGGCGTTCCGCCTGAACGCGTGACGCCTGTCGCGGGCCTGTCATCAGCGCGTCATCTCGGGTTTTTACCGTGTTAAACTTTGGTGAACCCGAGCGGCTTCGCTATCGCGCTGATGCAAGGGTCGGGGTTCCCCAAAAATTGCCGACTACCGTCGCATGACGGACGTGTCGGCCTGTGCCGTGCACACGTCCGCTTACTCATCTGATCACTGAGGTTACCAACATGACTCATCCGAACCGCGTCCGGCTGTCGAAGCTGTCGCTGGGCTTGCTGGTCGCGCTTGCCGCGGCTCCTGTTTTTGCGCAGAGCACTTCCGCTGGTGTCGGCGGTCAAGTCATGGGTGCAGATGGCCAGCCGGTTGCCGGCGCAGAAGTGACCATCACCCACGTCGAGTCGGGCACTGTCAGCCGCGCTACCACCGATGCCAGTGGCCGCTACACCGCCCGTGGCTTGCGCGTGGGTGGTCCATACACGATCACGATCAACAAGGCGGGTGCCGGCAGCGACACCGAAAACAATATTTTCCTGAACCTGAA